>CAKUCJ010000140.1 GCA_934643435.1 uncultured Collinsella sp. | reverse complement strand
TTCAACGAGCAGCGCAAGGCGGCGTTTATTCGCGTTAAGGACTACAAGCAGGCCGGCAATCGCCTGGTCGGTTTTTTGTGCAGCTATACGCCGCTCGAGATTATCGATGCCGCGGGGGCTGCAAGCGTCGCCCTGTGCGGTACGTCCGACGAGGTGATTCCCGAGGCCGAGAAGGTGCTGCCGGCAAATCTGTGCCCGCTCATCAAGTCGACCTACGGCTTTGCCTACTCGCAAAAGTGCCCGTTTACGTACTTTAGCGACATGATCATCGGCGAGACCACCTGCGACGGCAAGAAGAAGATGTATGAGCTGCTCAACGAGCTCAAGCGCACGCACATTCTGCATCTGCCGCAAAGCCGCAACCGTGCCTACGAGCGCGAGGGCTGGTACGAGGAGTGTCGCTTGCTCAAGGAGGAACTCGAGAACTTCTACGGCATCACGATTACCGATGACGATCTGCGCGCTGCCGTCCGTCGTCGCAACCGTCTGCGTGCCGCCCAGCTCGAGATGTTTGCGCTGCAGGCCAACCAGCCGGCGGCTATGAGCGGCGTCGACCTGATGAGCACCATGTTCGCCGGTACGTTTAGCTTTGATATCGAGGCCTATACGCAGCAGCTTGAGCAAAAGGTCGCTGCCCTGCGCGAGGCTTACGACGTGGGCGAGCGCCCCGTTGCGGCGGATACCAAGCGCATCCTTATTACCGGCTGCCCGGTGGGTGGCGTGATCAACAAGATCGGCCGCACCATCGAGTCCAACGGCGGCGTGGTCGTGTGCATGGACGACTGCTCGGGCGAGCGTACGGCCGCCATGATGATTGACCCCGACGCGCCCGATATCCTGCGCGCTATCGCCGATCGCTATCTGGACATCAACTGCTCGGTCATGACGCCCAACGACGGCCGCATGGACAACACGCTGGCCATGTGTGAGAAGTACCACGTCGATGGCGTGGTCGAGAGCGTGCTGCAGGCGTGCCACACCTTCAATGTGGAAAGCGCCCGCATGCAGGAGGCCGTCGAGGGCGCGGGCATTCCGTACATGAAGATCGAGACCGACTACAGCAACGGCGACATGGGCCAGATCGAGACGCGCATCGCCGCCTTTATCGAGACACTATAGGACGAATGCGGCATAGGGACAGTCCCTTTGCCGCATGTGAAGGAGGATGCCGTGGTTGGCATTGGTATCGACATCGGCTCGACGGCGGCGAAGGCCGCGGTGGTGGAGGCGGATGACGCCATCGCGTGGACCTGCGTGATGCCGACGGGGTATTCGTCGGTCGATGCGGCCGAGCGCTTGCGCGCAGAGCTTGCTTCGGCCGGCTACGACGTGGCGGCCGACGACGTGCGTGTGGTCGCGACCGGTTACGGCCGTGTCGCCGTGCCCTATGCGCACAAGGTCGTGACCGAGATCACCTGCCATGGCACCGGCGCTGTGGCGCTCTTTGGCGACCACGGCACCGTGATCGACGTGGGCGGCCAGGACACCAAGGTCATCCAACTTAAAGGCGGCCGCGTGGCCAAGTTTGCCATGAACGACAAGTGCGCTGCCGGTACGGGGCGCTTTTTGGAGATCATGGCCGATCGTCTGGGCATTTCTCAGCAGCAGATGGCCGACCTC
The DNA here is from genome assembly GCA_934643435.1 of uncultured Collinsella sp. Classification (GTDB taxonomy): domain Bacteria; phylum Actinomycetota; class Coriobacteriia; order Coriobacteriales; family Coriobacteriaceae; genus Collinsella. The sequence goes on along the minus strand of CAKUCJ010000140.1, from coordinate 2,897 downwards.
GCCCGCTCCGGTGAGCCAACCAAGATCAGCAGCATGTGTACGGTGTTTGCCGAAAGCGAGGTCATTAGCCTGATCGGTCGCGGTGAGCCGCGCGAGAACATCGCGCGCGGTGTGATCGAAAGCGTCGTGTCGCGCGTGGCGACTATGGCCGGGCAGGCAGCGGGCGCCCCGTACTACCTGACCGGCGGCCTGTGCGAGAACGCTTACGTTGTGGAGCGGCTGGGAGCGCTGCTGGGCTCGCCGGTGACCACCTCGCCCGAAGCCCGTTTTGCCGGCGCCATCGGCGCGGCGATTCGCGCGCAGGCACTCGGCTGATATGCAGGACGTAGATTCGCGTTCATGCGTATACTGGGATGAAATGACTGACCGATGAAAGGAGGTATCGATGGCAGAGGACACGATTAGGCTCACGTCTATGACCGCCGCGAGCGGCTGAGCCGCTAAGTTGGCTCCTGAAGCCCTCGCCCAGGTCCTGGGCGACTTACCCAATGTGCATAACGACAACCTGCTCGTGGGATTCGATACCTCCGACGATGCGAGTGTCTTCCGCGTTGGCGAAAACCTGGGACTCGTTCAGTCCATCGACTTCTTTCCGCCGATGGTCGACGACCCGTTCCTGTTTGGCCAGATCGCGGCGGCAAACTCGCTGTCGGACATCTACGCCATGGGCGGTACGCCGAGCCACGCCATGAACCTGCTGTGCATTCCCAGCTGCCTGGGCGTTGAGGTTGCGGGGCAGATTTTGGCGGGCGGCGCCGACAAGTGCGTTGAGGCCGGCTGCACCATTGCGGGCGGTCACACCATCAACGACGACGAGCCCAAGTACGGCCTATCCGTGAGCGGTTTTGTCCCGCTCGATCGCATGCTCGCCAACAGCGGCGCGCGCGTGGGCGATGCTCTGTTGCTGACCAAGGCGGTCGGCTCTGGCATCATCACTACGGCCATTAAGGGCGAGCTCACCGAGCAGGATGAGGCCGCAGCGATGTTTGACTCGATGCGCACCCTCAACGAAGCACCGATTCGCCTTGCCGAGGGGCTCGAGCTTCACGGCTGTACCGACGTTACGGGCTTTGGCCTGATTGGACATGCGTGCGAGATGGCTGAGGGATCGGGCGTGCAGATTGAGCTTGCGTCTGGGGCGGTGCCGCTCTTTGACCAGGTGCTCGACATGGCGCGACTGGGCATTATCCCCGCCGGTGCCTACCGCAACCAGGATTTCTTTGGCCCACGTGTGGCTGCCGACGATGACCTGGAGCCGGGCATGCTGGATGCGCTGTACGATCCGCAGACGTCTGGTGGCCTGCTCATCGCGGCGCCTGCCGCAGATGTGGATGAGCTTGCACGCCGCCTGCATGCCGAGGGTCGCATCGCCGCCGTTGTCGGTCGCGTATGCGAGGCAGAGCCGGGCGGTCCCGCTGTTCGCGTTGTCCGCTAGCGGCGCGTTTATTTAACTACCTATCGTTTTGGAACGATGAACTTGAAAGGAAAACTATGTCTACCAAGATTGAAGTCAATGCCATGGGCGATGCCTGCCCGCTGCCCGTCGTCAAGACGCTCAAGGCCTTGAAGCAGCTTGAGGGCGAGGGCACCGTCGTGACCTCGGTCGATAACGAGACCGCCGTCAAGAATATCTCCAAGATGGCGCAGGAGAAGGGCTGCACGGCCTCGGTCGAGAAGGTCGCGGATGCCGAGTGGCACGTGACCGTCGCGACCGCCGGCGCCGTTGCCGTGGCCGATCCCGAGCAGGACGGCGCCGCCTTCTGCGACGCCAACGCCGTCAAGGGCAAGCTGGTCATTTCCGTTTACACCGATTGCATGGGCCGTGGTGACGACGAGCTGGGCCACAAGCTCATGAAGGCGTTCATCTTTGCCGTGACGCAGCAGGAGGAGCTACCCGCGACCATGCTGTTCTACAACGGCGGCGCAAAGCTCACCGTAGAGGGCTCGCCGGTGCTCGACGACCTGAAGGGCCTGGCCGAGCAGGGTGTGGAGATCCTTACCTGCGGCACCTGTCTCGATCACTTTGGCATTAAGGACCAGCTCGCGGTGGGCGAGGTCACCAACATGTACGTGATCGTGGAGAAGATGGAGCAGGCCGTGCGCGTCGTGCGCCCGTAACGCTTGGGCGGGATTGCCATGAGAGAGAAGCATCCGGCGCTTGTTATCACGTTTCCCACCACGGCGGCCGCCATGGGTTGCGAGGCCCTGTGCACCGAACGCGGCCTTCCCGGACGCACGATTCCCGTGCCCGGGGAGGTCGCGGCTGGCTGCGGCCTGGCTTGGAAGGCGCTGCCCGAGGACGAGGGGCTGCTGCGCGGCGAGCTTGCCGCGGCCGGTGTCCCCACCGAGGGCTTTGCCGTGATTGACATGTGGGAGGTCGTGCGATGATCTACCTGGATAACGCGGCGACGACCATGCATAAACCGCAAACGGTGGTTGATGCCGTGACGCAGGCGATGTGTTCGCTCGGCAATGCCGGGCGCGGCGCCACGTCGGGTGCGCTCGATGCCGCGCGTACGATTCACGGCTGCCGTGCCAAGCTCGCGCGCCTGCTGGGTTGTCCGCGTGCCGACCATGTGTGCTTTACGCCTAACTCCACGGCGGCGCTCAACACCGCCATCAATGGCGTGGTGCGCCCCGGCGACCGGGTGGTCACGACGATGCTCGAGCACAATTCCGTGCTTCGCCCGCTCAATCGCCTGGCGGCGGAGCAGGGCGTGGCTGTTGAACATGCCGGCTGCGATGTGAACGGCGTGCTCGACTATGACGAGCTTGAGCGCTTGGTGACGCCGGGCACGCGTGCCGTCGTGGTGACGCATGCCTCCAATGTGACCGGCAACGCCGTTGACGTTGCGCGCGTGGCGGAGATGGCTCACGCGGCTGGTGCACTGGTGATT
>CAKUCJ010000139.1 GCA_934643435.1 uncultured Collinsella sp. | reverse complement strand
GACAACGTCGGCCGCGGACTGATCCAGGTTGACGCCCTCGTGCGGACGCAGCGCCAGGACTCGGGCGCCGGAGCGCTTGCCAGCCTCGATCCCCAAAGGCGAATCCTCGATGACCAGGCACTCGGCCGGCTCCACGCCCAGCGCCTCCATGGCGCGCAGGTAGATCTCGGGGTCGGGCTTAAACGCGCTGCACTCGTGACCGCTGATGGTGTAGTCCAGCACGTCGGCAATACCGGCGATCTCCACCAGCTCGTCGATCAGCTCACGATAGGACGAGCTCGCGATAGCGCAGAGCACACCGCGCTCGTGTAGCTCGCGCATCACCGGCTCCGTCTGCTCGTTGAGCAACTCGGCATACGGAACGGGATGGACCGGGCTGTAGACCTGCTTGTACTCCACGCGCAGGCGCTCGCGCAGCTCGACATCGTCGGGCACCAGCGCCTGCCAAATGGCAGGCTCATTAGACCCCGAAAGGTCGGGGATCTCGTCAAAATGGAACCCCTTCTCTTCCATAAACGCCACGCGGCGACGGTTGTAGAACCACTCGGTATCGACCAGCACGCCGTCCATATCAAACAGCACTGCCTTGATCATACGCATCTCCTCTCAAGAGCAAAAAAGGGGACGGGGCGCAAACCCCATCCCCTTTCAATCAACCTGTAAGGTTTACTTACTTGTGATTAGTAGGAAAGCTTCCACATGTAGCGACGCATGGTCAGCGGGTGCTGACGGGCCTCGGCGATCTGGTTGCCGTACTCGCGCATAACGGCGAGGTGCAGCAGCGGGTTGAAGTAGGTGACAACGCTCGCCGGCACGGCGTCGGCCAGACCGTAGTCCTTGGAGTCGATCAGAGCGACCTTGGCGCCCATGCGCTCAAGGAAGGTGAGGGCGCGGGCGTCCATCGGACGGGTGGCACCATCGGACATGAAGAAGACGTAGGGCTTACCCTCGGTGGAAACCTCGAACGGGCCGTGGAAGTACTCGCCGGTGTTGTAGGCGGCGGCGTCGATCCACTGCATCTCGGTGAACAGGAAGGCGGCGTGAGAATAAGCCATCTTCTCGGAGGCACCGGAAGCCATGAAGTAGATCATCTTGTCGTCCTTGAAGTCCTCGGCGAACTTCTTGGCGAGCTTCTTGCAGGACTGAGCAGCGTTCTCGCACAGGTCGAAGACGTTGGTGAGGCCGGTGATCATGTCGTCGTACTTGTCATAACCCTCGGTCTGCTGAAGGATCTCGAGAGCAAGAGCGATGGCGTAGCCAGGCTTCTCGGCCTTGGCGGCAAAGTTGGCATGGAAGCCGTGGACGATGACGTGGTCGGCGTCGACGGTCAGAGCGGAGCCAGCCTTGTTGGTGAGGGAGACGACCGGGCAGTTGTGCTTCTTGGCGGTCTTGTTGGCCTCGACGGTCTCGGGCGTGGAGCCACCGAGGGAGCAGGTGATCACGAAGGTGTGCTCGTTGACCCAGGAAGGCGTGTCGTAGTTGAACTCGTTAGCGGTGAAGATCTGAACGTTCAGCTTGTCCGTGTTGTTGGCCAGGAAGTACTTGGCAGGGTACAGGTCGGACATGGAAGCACCGCAGCCGACAAAAGCGACGCTGTGGATCTCGTGGTTGGACAGGACGTCAGCGACGATCTGCTTAGGGAGGTTAAGGTCGATCTCGTACATCTGACACATTCCTTTCGATTTTTTGCGACGCCACATTGCCGGACGCTCGCAGGGTTACTGAGGTTGGGACCGAGTCGCCGGCCCGTTGAGGATGTGACATGAGGGACTGTCCCTTTGTCACGTTAGGGATGGAAACCTGCCTGGGGGTATGGGGCCCAGGCAGGTCCCCAGGGGAAAGCGTTTGGGCGCTTGGTTGCGACTAGGCCAGGATGCCGGCCGCGGAGAGGGCGATGCCGCCCACGATGGCGATCACGAGAAGCCAACCGGTGTTGACGTTCTTCTTGATGAGCGCATACATAAGGCCGGTGAGGCCGAGGGAGATCATCTGAGGCATCATACCGTCCAGGATGTCCTGGATAACGACGGTGCCGTCAGCGAACTGCAGCGGGGTGGTGGCGCCGATCAGCGTAGCGATCATGCCGCCCACGGACATAAGACCCACGATGCCGCAGACATACATGAGCTTCTCCATGAGGTCGCCGCCCTGGAGCTTGCTCAGGTACTGGTGGCCGCCCTGATAGCCCATCTTGGCAGCGAACCAGGTGATCAGCACAGAGGGAACGATGGAGATGAGCATGGCCAGGATCGGGCCCATGATGGAGCCCTGCTGAGCCAGCTGGACGCCCAGGCCAAAGGCGATGACGCGGATGGTGCCCTGGAAGAAGGAGTCACCGATACCGGAAAGCGGGCCCATGAGAGAGGTCTTGACCGCGTTGATCGAATCGGGGTCGAAGTTCTCGGGATCCTTGGCGTACTCCTCCTCCATGGAGGCGGCGAGGCCGAGGACAAAGGCGCTCGTCTGCGGGGTGCAGTTGTAGAACGCCATGTGACGACGGTAGGCCTCTTTCTTGGCCTCGAGCTGCTTGGGGTCAGACTCGTCGGGGTAGAGGCGATCGAGCGTGGGGGCCATGCCGTAGAGGAAGCCCATGTTCATCTGACGCTCGTAGTTCCAAGAGGCCTGGATTGCCCAGGAGCGCCAGAAGAACTGGCTGACCTTCTTGTTCAGGGACACGTCCTTGGTTGCGGTTGCCATAGTGTGTTCCTCCTTAGTCTTCGTCGTCTTCGAGCGGATCGTAGTCGGAATCGACACCGGCAGCAGCATGGGAACCGTTGAACTTGAAGCCCATGAAGACGATAGCCAGGCACACACCGATCAGAGCGACCGCGATGACGGACAGGTTGAGGTAGGCGGCGAGCAGGAAGCCGATGAACAGGAACGGGGTCATGCCCTTCTTGATCATCATGGTGAGCAGCAGGGCCAGACCGTAGGCGGTCATGATCTTGGTCGAGACGTTCAGACCAACGGACAGCCACTCGGGAACCATGTTGACGATGGCCTGAACCAGGTCGGTGCCAACAAAGACGGCCAGGAAGATCGGCAGGAAGTACATGATGGCGTACAGACCGGTGCCGGCGCAGATGTGCATGCGGTAGGCAGTCTTGAACTTGCCATTCTCGATCGCGCTATCGGCCACATGGGTGAGGGCGGCGATGATGGAACGGAAGACAATGCCGAGGAGCTGACCCAGGACGGCGACCGGGATGGCGATCGTCATGGCGGTCTCGGCGGAAGCATCGGTCAGGCACGCGAAGGCAGCGGCGACGATACCGCCCAGGACCATATCGGGCGGAACGGCTGCGCCGACCTGCACCAGGCCCATGGACACGAGCTCGACGGCGGCACCGACGGCGAGGCCGGTGGGCACATCGCCCAGCAGCAGACCGACGAGCGTAGCGCCAACGAGGGGCTGCTCGAAGTTAAGACGACCGAGCAGGCGGGAGTCCCACATGCAGAACACGCCGACGAGGCCGACGAGCACCGCACTGATGAACGTATTCATACCCTTCTCCTTTCAGTCAGGCAAATGCCTGGTTGATTACAGCTTGGCGTCGATGTCGACGCTCTGATACGTGGGGGTCTGCTGGACATAGAGCTTGATGCCCATGTCGAGCAGCTGGTTGACGTCGGCCTTCTGGGTGGCGTCGAAGAAGACGGAGCTGTCCTTGCCGCCGACCTGCTCGGCACCGTCGTGGTTGGCGGTGGCGCCCAGGTTGATGGCGTCGAGCTTGTAGCCCTGGCAGAACTGCAGCATCTCGGCGGTGTTACCGAAGACGAACATGACGCGCTCACCGAGGGTGTTGAGCTTGTCCATCTTGGCGAGGGCACGCTCGACGGTGAAGACGTTCAGGCGCACGCCCTGGGGCTTGGCCAGCTTAAGAGCGCCCTTCTTGATCTCATCGTTGGCGGCAGCGTTGTCGACGACGATGATGCGCTCGGCCTGAACCTTGGTGGTCCAGGTGAAGACGACCTGGCCATGCAGCAGGCGGTAGTCAAGACGTGCGAGGACGATCTTGGCGGGACCGGCGCTGTGACGGACGGCCTTGGCCTTCTTGACGGGGGCTGCGGCAACCTCGACCGGAGCGTTGGGGTTGGTCAGACCGGTGCGGGCCTCGTTGATGAGGGCCGCGAGCTCGGCGCCCTTGACGGGGGCGGGGCTCATAGCGAGCGTGAGCGCCAGCGGGATGTTGAAACCGCTGACAACCGTGAACTTCGTGCCGTTCTTGGAAAGCTCGACCATGTTGTTGTTGACCGAGCTACCGAGCATATCGGTTAGCACATAGACGGTGTCGTCCGCGTTGAACGTGGCGATCATGGCGTCCACCTTATTGGTGATGGGCTCCTTGTCGTCACGAGCAAGCGACACGACGTGGACGTTCGACACGTCGCCGAGAACCATCTCGAGCGTGTCTTTGGCGCCTGCGGCCAGGCCGCCATGAGATGCGAGAATGATCTGATTCATCTTGCCTCCTCCTTTTCGTTATGGTCATTATAACGTCTTATACGTTGCTTATA
>CAKUCJ010000138.1 GCA_934643435.1 uncultured Collinsella sp. | reverse complement strand
GGAAAGCACTTAATGTGCTTTCCGTCTTGCGCAGGACTGTAGAGCAGCAAACTTAAACAGCGGGCCGCCCGGTCCGGGACTCCGCCCCCGCGCACAGGAGGGGATTCCTTTTGTGTAGGCTTTGCGGAAATGTGCCTATTTTAGGATACGCCCGGCGGCGTGGTCTGTTGACGGCACAGCTAACGCCACGTATCCTATCGAACTGCGTGTTTCGTAGGGGGATGCTGACCCCTCGATTCAAGCCGTTGCACTTTACAGAAAGCTGGAATCATTCGAGAAGGAGTACGCTTTGCCTACTATTAACCAGCTGGTTCGCCAGGGCCGCCATTCCGTGCCCAAGAAGTCCAAGAACGCTGCTCTGCAGCACAACGCACAGAAGCGCGGCGTGTGCACCCGCGTCTTCACCACGAGCCCCAAGAAGCCGAACTCGGCTCTTCGTAAGGTTGCCCGTGTTCGCCTCGTCAACGGCATCGAAGTTACCGCCTACATCCCGGGTGAGGGCCACAACCTGCAGGAGCACTCCATCGTGCTCGTCCGCGGCGGTCGTGTCCGTGACCTCCCTGGTGTCCGTTATCACGTCATCCGTGGCGCCTACGACGCTGCTCCGGTCCAGAACCGTATGCAGGCCCGTTCCAAGTACGGTGCTAAGCGCCCCAAGGCTAAATAAGCCAGATAACGTTTTGATACTTTCGCCGTGTGCCGCCTAAGCGCCGCACGGTAGACACTTAAGGAGATTTCACATGCCGCGTCGTGCAGCAGCTAATCGTCGTGAGGTTCAGCCTGACGCCGTTTACAACAACCGCCTGGTGACTCAGCTCATCAACAAGGTCCTTCTTGACGGCAAGAAGGCCACCGCTGAGCGCATCGTTTACACCGCTTTCGAGATCGTTGCCGAGAAGTCCGAGGGTGGCGACGCTCTCGCTACCTTCAAGAAGGCTATGGACAACGTCAAGCCCACGCTCGAGGTTAAGCCCAAGCGTGTCGGTGGCGCTACCTATCAGGTCCCGATGGAGGTCAACTCCCGTCGTTCCACCGCTCTGGGTATCCGCTGGATCGTCAACTTCTCCCGCGCTCGCAAGGAGAAGACCATGGCCGAGCGTCTCGCTAACGAGATCCTCGACGCTTCCAACGGCCTGGGCGCTTCCGTCAAGAAGCGTGAGGACGTCTTCAAGATGGCCGAGGCCAACCGCGCGTTCTCTCACTATCGTTGGTAAGTTAAGGTAAGGAACTAACATGGCTAAGCCTAAGTACAAGCTTTCCGATACCCGTAACATCGGCATCATGGCCCACATCGATGCTGGTAAGACCACCACGACCGAGCGTATTCTTTACTACACCGGTAAGACCCACAAGATCGGTGAGGTCCATGAGGGCGCTGCCACCATGGACTGGATGGTTCAGGAGCAGGAGCGCGGCGTAACCATTACCTCCGCTGCTACCACCTGCTTCTGGAACAAGGACGGTAAGGACTACCGCATCCAGATCATCGACACCCCGGGCCACGTTGACTTCACCGCCGAGGTCGAGCGCTGCCTGCGCGTCCTCGATGGCGCTGTCGCCGTCTTCGACGCCGTTGCCGGCGTTCAGCCCCAGTCTGAGACCGTTTGGCGTCAGGCTTCCACCTTCAACGTCCCCCGCATCGCCTTCATCAACAAGTATGACCGCGTGGGCGCTGACTTCTTCAACGCTATCGAGACCATGAAGGATCGTCTCGACGCTAACGCCGTGGCCGCTCAGGTCCCGATGGGCGCCGAGGACAACTTCTGGGGCGTCATCGACCTGGTCACCATGACCGCTTGGGACTTCAAGGCCGATGAGAAGGGCATGACCTACCCCGAGCCGATGGACGAGATCCCGGCTGAGTTCGCCGACATCGCTGCCACCAAGCGCGAGGAGCTCCTCGACGCTGCTGCCAGCTTTGACGACGAGCTCATGGAGAAGATCCTCATGGAGGAGGACTTCACCGTCGAGGAGCTCAAGGCTGCCCTGCGCAAGGGCGTTCTGGCCAACGAGCTCAACCTCGTCTTTGTGGGCTCCGCCTACAAGAACAAGGGCGTTCAGGAGCTGCTCGACGCTGTCGTCGACTACCTGCCCAGCCCGATCGACGTCGAGGCCGTCACCGGTACCGATCCGGACACCGGCGAGGAGATCGAGCGTCATCCTTCCTTCGACGAGCCCTTCTCCGGCCTGGTCTTCAAGATCATGACCGACCCGTTCGTCGGTAAGCTCACCTACGTCCGCGTTTACTCCGGCCGCGCCGAGTCCGGCTCCTACGTTGTCAACGCTTCCAACGGTCAGCGCGAGCGCCTCGGCCGCATCCTCGAGATGAACGCCGCCGAGCGTATCGACCGTGACGACGCTGCCGCCGGCGACATCGTCGCTTGCGTCGGCTTCAAGAACTCCACCACCGGTGACACCCTGTGCACCGAGGGCAAGGAGATCGTCCTCGAGAAGATCGAGTTCGCCAAGCCCGTTATCGACGTTGCCATCGAGCCCAAGACCAAGGCCGAGCAGGACAAGATGTCCCTGGCTCTGACCAAGCTCGCCGAGGAGGACCCGACCTTCACGGTGTCCACCAACCACGAGACCGGCCAGACCATCATCGCCGGCATGGGCGAGCTGCACCTCGAGATCATCGTCGACCGTCTGCTCCGCGAGTTCAAGGTTGACGCTAACGTCGGTAAGCCCCAGGTTGCCTACCGCGAGACCGCTGGTCACGACGTCGAGAAGGCTGAGGGCAAGTTCGTCCGTCAGTCCGGTGGTCGCGGTCAGTACGGCCACGCCGTCATCAAGCTCGAGAAGATGGAGGAGGGCTTCGGCTACGAGTTCGTCAACGCTATCGTCGGCGGCGTCGTGCCCAAGGAGTACATCCCGTCCATCGACAAGGGCATCCAGGAGGCCCTGAACACCGGTGTTATCGCCGGCTTCCCGGTCCTCGACGTCAAGGTCACCCTGTTCGACGGTTCTTACCACGAGGTCGACTCCTCCGAGGCCGCCTTCAAGATCGCCGGTTCCATGGCTATCAAGGACGCCCTCAAGAAGTCCGACCCGCAGCTGCTCGAGCCGATCATGGCTGTCGAGGTCGAGACCCCCGAGCAGTACATGGGCGACGTTATGGGCAACCTCTCCGGTCGCCGCGGCAAGATCGAGGGCATGGAGGATCGCAAGAACAGCAAGCTCATCCGTGCCAAGGTGCCGCTGGGCGAGATGTTCGGTTACGCTACCGACCTTCGCTCCCAGACCCAGGGCCGTGCATCCTACACGATGCAGTTCGACTCTTATGAGCCCGCGCCCAAGTCCATCGTGGACGAGGTCATGAGCAAGAACGCCTAAGTTCGAGCTCCCTGTTACGTAATCCGCGAGAACATCTCTCGCACTCTTTGGAGGTTTAAGTTGGCTACCCAGAAGATCCGCATTCGCCTCAAGGGCTATGATCACGAGGTCGTCGATCAGTCCGCGAAGCTCATCGTCGAGACCGCTCAGAAGACCGGCGCTCGCGTTTCCGGTCCTGTCCCCCTGCCCACCGAGCGCAACCTGTACACGGTTATCCGCTCGCCGCACGTGAACAAGGACTCCCGTGAGCAGTTCGAGATGCGCACCCACAAGCGCCTCATCGACATCCTCGACCCCACCTCGGGCACCGTTGATTCGCTCATGCGTCTCGACCTCCCCGCTGGCGTCGACATCGACATCAAGCTCTAAGCGATATCGCTCATAGCTTAAAGAGCCCCGCTGCCATTACGGTAGCGGGGCTCTTTTGTTTTGAGCACTGGTTTTGGGATGGCTGGTGAGAGATTGGCGAGCTGGTGGCCGCAGCGCCCTATTCGCTCACGGGGCGCAGCGATGCCTCTTCGAAGTGGAAGGATCGCAAGCCATCTTTCGTTTCAATACACGCGCGACCAAAGGTATCGACGGTTTTAAAGATGCCTTGCGCCAGCTCGTCTCCGGCAGGGGAGCGGGCGATAACGTGCTCCCCAATCCAATTGAGGTGGCCGACATAATCATCGTGGACGGGCGCGATCGGACCGGCGTCTTCTTCCATGGCGTTGAGCAGATCTGCCCATGTGCTTACGGCGTTCACGGCCGCGTGATGGACCTCCTTGAGTAGCACATCGACGGTGGGAACATTCTCGTTGAGGTCTGAGAGGCCGATTGCCGGCAGGCCGCCATCGGGAACCTCCGAGGGCACATAGTTCACATTGACGCCAATGCCGCAGACGGCAAAGGGCTTGCCCTCGTTGTCACGAGCCGCCTCGACTAAGATGCCGCCGAGTTTGCGCCCTCGAGCGACCAAGTCGTTGGGCCATTTGAGGCCGATCTCGTTAGTAAGACCTTGCACCTCGAGCGCCTCGAGTACCGCTAGGCCGCTGACGGCGGCAAGGCCAGAGTACTTGGCGGGATCAACACGAGGACGTAGGACAATCGAGAGTAACAGGTTGCCGGCGGTTGAATCCCATTTGTGGCCGCGTCGTCCCCGTCCGGCAGTTTGTGCGCGGGCGGCAAGGCCGGTGCCGTGGGGTGCCCCCAA
>CAKUCJ010000137.1 GCA_934643435.1 uncultured Collinsella sp. | reverse complement strand
CCTGCGCAAGACGGAAAGCACATTAAGTGCTTTCCTTTGCGTGCGGAACTCGCGACAAACTTAACCCCCGCCCTCAGCCCCGGAGACCCTCCCTGCCGTCACTTTGTTCAACCAGCTCTTGTTCCTCGCCGCTTCGCGGCTCGGGGTCCCCGTTCTCCGCGGCGGGGTTGGTCTGATGATCTTTGTTGAGACTCGGCCTTTGGCTCATAAAAAACGGGGGATGCGGTTTTGCATCCCCCGTTTTTGATGCGGTTACTCTAGGTCAATTAATTTGGTGCTTAGGATCTTGCCGTCTTTTACTAGCATTCTGGCCATGGTGGGGCCTCTGCTGCCTCTGGGGTAGCTGGCGCTGCCCGGGTTGAGGACCAAGCAGCGACCCACTTGGGCTTCTTTGGTTACGTGGGTGTGACCGTTGATGGCTACGTCTACGGATCCCACCGGGAGGTCTTCGCGGTAGTGGGCTACGGCGAACTTGAGGCCTTCGTAGGTAAAGAGCGCCAAACGGTCCACATCGGGGCCGTAGTCGCGGTAGTAGTCGTTGTTGCCCAGCACTGCTCGCACGGGGGCGATGGTACATAGGTGCTCGTAGTCCATCTCTGACGTGAGGTCGCCGGCATGGATGATCAGATCCGCGCCCTTAAGCTCGTCCAGGAGCTCGGGGGAAAGATAGCCGTGGGTGTCCGAGATAATGTCGATGCGCTTGGCGCTTGCACTGTTCATGGGATCCCTTCCGCAAACGATTATGTCCATACATACAAAAATGCCCCACGGCTCCGCAGACAATTGGTCTACAGGGCTGCGGGGCCGGTGTGCTAGAGACTCAGGGCCTTCTTGAGCGGTACAACGCGACGGCGCGAAACCGGTACGCGTTCGTCGACGCCCGTAATGCCCAACTGGATAGCGCCCGAGGGCACCGTCTCGACGTCCGTGACGCACGCCAGGTTGACGATGTAGCGGCGGTGAACGCGGAAGAAGCCAAAGTCGCAGAGCTTGGCCTCGAACTGCGCCAGCGAGGTCGTCGACAAAAAGCGGTCGTCGACCGTATAGATGCAGGAGTAATCATCCTTGGCCATGATAAAGCGAATGTCGTCCACGGGGATGAGGACCTTGCGACCGCCCTTTTCCACCGGGATGCGCTCGATGGTCACCTTGCTGTCCGTGACGGGCTTGGCGCGCTGCATGACCTTTTCGATCGCGCGGTCTAGGCGAGCCTCCTCGACCGGCTTCATCAGATAGTCGACGGCATCCACATCGAACGCCTCGACCGCATGGTCGCTGTAGGCGGTCACAAACACGATCGCCGGCGGATTCTTGAGCTTATGCAGGGCCTCGGCAAGCTGCAAGCCCGAAGCGCCAGGCATCGAAATGTCGAGGAACACGACATCGACGCGACTCTCCATAAGCATCTCGATGGCGGAGCGAACGCTCGACGCTTCTGTGATCGTGCCGATCTTGCCCGTCTGCTCGAGCAAGAAGCGAAGTTCCGAACGGGCCGGGGCCTCATCATCCACAATCATCGCACGCAGCATAGGGATAAAACCTTTCGTCAACTAACTACGTCGGGCATCCGCCAACCGGCGTTAAACCCGTAACCAATTATTCTACTCTTGAATGTCGAAGATGCTCTCCGACAAATCGAGATGCAGGAGCACTTTAGTGCCCTTGCCCGGCGCCGATTCGACGCGCGTATAAGAGTGCGGTCCATAAAAGCGATGGATGCGCTCAGAAATATTGTGCATGGCCACGCCGGCGCCGCCGCCTTGCGGGGAGCTGGCATCGGGGCGGGCAGAGCGCTCGTCAAACAGCCTTGCAGCCGTGCCCTCGTCCATGCCCACGCCGTTATCGGCCACCGCGATTAGAATTGCGTCATCGCCGTCTTGGTGGACGGTCACGTCAATCCTCAGGGCACCGTCATCTCCCATGCCGTGGCGCACGGCGTTCTCCACAATCGGCTGAATCACAAATGCCGGCACCAGTGTGTCCTCGACGTCCTCGGAGACATCGAAGGTCGCCAGCACACGGTCCTCGCCAAAGCGCGCCTTCTCAAACGTCAGGTAGCGCTTGGTCTGCGCAACCTCGCGCGACACGGGAATGAGCGAGCCCGAGTTGTCGAGCGTGGCGCGATAGAACGAGGAGAACTCGCGCAGCAGCTCGCGGGCGCGCAGCGGGTCGGTGCGCGTAAACGACGCGATGGTGTTGAGCGTATTGAACAGGAAGTGCGGATTGATCTGAGCCTGCAGAGCACGCACCTCGGCACGAGCCGTGAGCTCCTTTTGCACCTCGAGCTCGTGGATGGCGAGCTGCGTGGACAGGATCTCGGCAAAGCCCGAGGCGAGCGCGTACTGGGTACGATCGACGGCGCGAGGGGTCTTGTAGTAGAACTTGAGCGTGCCGACGGTGCGGTCGCCCACCTTGATGGGCGCGATGATGCCGGCAGGGACCTGGTTGTGCGAACCATCCGAACCCACCACGTCCACCATGCGGTTAAACGACTGCACGATGCCGTGCTCGATGACGTAACGCGTGGCAAGCGTGTGGATGGGCGAATCGGGCAGCAGCTTTTCCTCGAACTCGCCTGCGCAGGCCAGCACGTTGCTCTCGTCGGTAATGGCAACCGTCATGGCGCGCGTCTCGGGCAAAATGCGCTGGCACACCAGACGTGCCGACTCCTGCGTCAGGCCGCCCTTGATGTCCTCGAGCATGGCAGACGCCACCGAGAGCGTCTCCTCGGTGTACTGCGAGCGCACCGAATCGGGATTGAGCGTCAAGAAGATAAAGATGCACAGAAAGATGCACAACAGCGCGCAGGCGACCACGGTCGCGATAGGCTCGATTCCGGTCGCCAGGGCAAAGACAAAGTACATCAGCACGCAAATGGCGCAAACGACGGCGATGATGCGAAAGATTGATATTGAACTATCGCGCTGGGCGCGGCGGTCGATCATTCAGTCCCCTCCAGGATGCTGGTCAGTTGTGCGTCACGCCAGAGCCCGTCCATGATCTTGGGCCAGAAGCTCTGGAAACGCAGATAGCTTGCGGCGTTTTGGCGTGCGTAGGTCTTGGCCTCGTCGATGCCGTGGCGCCAAATGCGCAGGTATCCCTCGTGCTCTCGGGTAAACATGCTGCGGACCATGGCGGTCTTGCGCACACGGTCGTCGAGCTCGCGCGAAATCCACGGGCCCGGGTAGGGCATGAGCGACGCTGCCGTGACGGGGATGAGCTCCTGCTGGTGCGCGGCAAACGTCAGCTTGGCCCGCTCGTAGTACCAACGGTACACGTCCTGCATAAAGCGCGGCGAGCGCTTCTCGGACTCGGGCGGCAGGTGGCGCACGGTCCACTCGTTATCGAACCACACGTCGTAGCCAAACATGCGCATGTTAAAGAGGTAGTCCAGGTCCTCGCCTCGGGTGATAAACGGATCGAAGGCCACACGGGTAAAGGCGCGGGCGTGCAGGGCCACAAGACCACCGCACACGTAGTTGGAGCGCGAGATGCGGGTGCCCGAGAGCGCCTTTTTCATCCAACGGTTGAACTCGATGCGCTTGGTCCACCAACGATGGCAGATGCCCACCTTGTCCGTGGGAGCCAACGGGGATCCGTCGCGATCGTAGAAGTACCCGCTCTTGACCAAAATCGGCAGGCCCTGGCGCGTCTGCTGACCCAGCGCGTAGGTCGCACGCTTCATAAAGTCGGCGTCGATGACGGTCTCGTCGTCATCCAAGAAGACAACCGCGTCGTGGCCGAGCACGGCGGCGCAGGCAAGCCCCATGTTGCGAATGGCGCCGTAACCGCGCAGGCTCACGCACTCGCCCGAGCCCTTGGGCGCAATCTGCGCCACACGGTCGGCAATGCGCGATGCCTGGGTATTGGTGACCACGGTGACCTTGAGCGTGGGGTGCGCGTCCACGATTTCGTGCACGCGCCTCGACACATCGGCCGTGGCCGAGATGGGGCAGACCACCAAAAGGATGATCCGCGGAATGTCGCGCACCTGCTCGAGCGAGGCCAGGCAGCGGTCGAGCTCGGGGTTGGTGGCATTGAGCTGCGTCGAGTGGTCATAGGCGCCGGGAGCGTTTGCATGGGCATCATCGCCCGCCCAATATGTTGGGATCACAACCGTAGCGTTCATGCTTTTCCCTCCCTGCAACACAAAAACGGGGCGCCGCCAAACACAGGCGGCGCCCCGCGACCTAGCTGACTCCATCATACCCACTTGGGCAAGTCATTGCTCGGAAGTCAGAACGTTTTATGCGGATAACCCCAAAAGAGTACCGCGACGGGCGCAATAACCGCCCGGCGCTTATGCGGTCTGCTCTGCCGCCCGAGTCATGCGGGACAGACGGACCAGCAGCACAAAGCCCACGACCAGCAGCACGCCGATGGAAAGAACGCCCAACGACGGGTTGCCGGTCAGCGAGGTGACGACCGACACCAGGAAGGTGCCCATAACGCTTGCGTAGCGACCAAAGATGTCGAAGAAGCCGTAGTACTCGTTGGACTTTTCCTTGGGGATGATGCGGCCAAAGTAGCTGCGGCTGAGCGCCTGCACGCC
>CAKUCJ010000136.1 GCA_934643435.1 uncultured Collinsella sp. | reverse complement strand
TGCGCCCGCCCAAAACCACCACAAAGGGGACAGGCACCTTTGTGGTGGTTTTCGCTATCATGGACAACGTTGAATTTCTACGAAGGAGCAGGGCATATGGCGATTCTTTTGGGATGCGATTCCGTCAGCCTAGAGTTTCCCACCAAGCATATTTTCGATAGCGTGACGCTCGGCGTGGGCGAGGGCGACCGTATTGGTATCGTCGGCAAAAACGGCGACGGCAAGTCGACGCTGCTGAGCGTGCTCGCTGGCACGTTGGAGCCCGACGATGGCCGCGTGACGCATCGCCGCGGTACCACGATCGGCCTGCTCGGCCAAAAGGACCAGCTTGTCGATACCGACACCGTGCATCATGCCGTCGTGGGCGACACGCCCGAGTACGAATGGGCATCGAGCCCCCGCACGCGCCAGATCCTCGCCGGCCTCATTAGCGATGTGCCCTGGGAGGGAACGGTGGGCGAGCTTTCGGGTGGCCAGCGCCGCCGCGTGGATCTCGCGCGCCTGCTGATCGGCGACTACGATGTGCTCATGCTCGACGAGCCCACCAACCACCTGGACATGCGCACCATCAACTGGCTCGCGCGCCATCTTAAGGCCCGCTGGCAGCGCGGTCAGGGCGCCATGCTGGTGGTCACGCACGACCGCTGGTTCTTGGACGAGGTCTGCACCAGCATGTGGGAGGTCCACGATGGCCAGGTCGACCCCTTCGAGGGCGGCTATTCGGCCTACATCCTGCAGCGCGTGGAGCGCGACCGCATGGCCGCCGTCACCGAGGAGCGCCGCCGCAACATGGCGCGCAAGGAGCTTGCATGGCTGAGCCGTGGCGCCCAGGCGCGCTCCACCAAGCCCAAGTTTCGCGTCGAGGCCGCCCGCGAGCTCATCGCCGACGTGCCGCCCGTGCGCGACGAGCTGGAGCTCAAGCGACTTGCCGTGAGCCGTCTGGGCAAGCAGGTCATCGACGTGGTCGACGTGGACGCCGGCTATGCGGATACCGACGGCGTGTCCAAGCAGGTACTCTCCGACGTGACTTGGCTCATCGGCGCGGGCGACCGCTATGGTCTGCTGGGCGAAAACGGCGCCGGCAAGTCGACGCTGCTCGACGTGATCCAGGGCAAGATCGCACCCCTGCGCGGCCGCGTGAAGATTGGCCAGACGGTGCGCTTTGGTGTGCTGTCGCAGCAGCTCGAGGAGCTCGAGCCCTACATGGGCGACACGATCCGCGAGGTGCTGGGCAACTACAAGAAGTATTACGTCATCGACGGCAAGGAGACCTCGCCCGAGAAGCTTTGCGAGCGCCTGGGCTTTACGACGCAGCAGCTCTGGAGCCGCATCGGCGACCTTTCGGGCGGTCAGCGCCGTCGCCTGTCGCTGCTGCTGACGATTCTGGACGAGCCCAACGTGCTCATCCTGGACGAGCCCGGCAATGACCTGGATACCGATATGCTGGCGATTGTCGAGGACCTGCTCGACGGATGGCCCGGTACGTTGATTCTGGTGACGCATGACCGCTTTTTGATGGAGCGCGTGACCGACCAGCAGTGGGCGCTGCTCGACGGCCACCTGACGCACATGCCCGGCGGTGTCGACCAGTACCTGCGCCTGTGCAACGCCGCCGCCGAGGGCGAGCCCGTGGGCGCGCCGAGTGCCAAGACCGGCACGTTCGATACCGGCGCTGCGGCGGTCGCGGCCGAGAAACCCAAATCGAGCGGTCAGCCCAACGGCCTTTCCAACGCCGAGCGCCAAAAGCTCCGCCGCGAGGTGAGCTCGCTGGAGCGCAAGATGGAGACGCAGCGCGCCCGCGTGGAGGAGGCCGAGGCCGCGATGGCCCAGGTCGACCCCACCAACTACACGGCGCTCGGCGAGCAGCAGGCAAAGATCGACGAGGCTCACGCCGCCATGGACGAGCTGGAGATGGCGTGGCTCGAGGCGAGCGAAAAGCTCGAGGGCGAGGAGTAGACGAGGATGATCAAGGCCGCGTTTTTCGATATCGACGGCACGCTGCTGAGCTTTAATACCCACCGGATTCCGGCGTCGGCGCGGCGGGTGCTCGATAGCTTTCACGAGCAGGGGGTCGCGTGTGTGATCGCCACAGGCCGCCCGACCTACCAGATGCCGGATTGGCTGTTCGACCTGGGCTGGGATGCGTACATTACGCTTTCGGGCCAGCACTGCTTTGATGCCGAGGGCGTCTATCGCAGCTGCCCGATCGATCCGGCCGACGTCGCGGTAATCGTGGACCAGGTGGCGCAGGGGCGCTACGACTCGCTGTGCATGCAGGGCGAGAACTCGTTTGTGAACCGCCTGTCCGAGCGCGTGGTGACGGCCGGTAGCAATGCGGGAATCGTCTACCACGAGGAGCCGTTTGAGCACGCCTTCGACGCGCCGGTCTACCAGTTCTGCGCCTTCGTCGACCCCGCCGACGAGCATATCGTAACCGATGCCGTGTCGCATTCGCTCACCACGCGCTGGTGCGACCTGTTCTGCGACATTATCCCGGCCAACGGCGGCAAGGACCTGGGCGTGGCGGCGACACTCGAGCGCCTGGGTATCGACGCGAGCGAGGCGATCGCCTTCGGCGACGGCGAGAACGACTTGTCAATGTTTTCGGCCGTGGGCACAAGCGTGGCCATGGGCAACGCGCAGGAGACCGTGAAAGCCGCCGCGACCTACGTAACGACCGCCGTAGACGATGACGGCATCTACAACGCCGCCAAGCACTTTGGCCTGATCTAGCTGAGGGCGGGCACCCGGCACTTGGGGACGTTCCTTTTCGGCCGGCAGCTGGGGACACTCCTTGCGTGCCGCGGGGGGGGCGACGCTTCGCCCGCGCGTTTTGTGAAACACGGCTAACTTTTTAGTCAATGTAGTAAGACATGGGCAACTTTTGCGGTAAAGTAAGCCAAAGAAAGTATCCAAAGGCTAACTAGCAATCATCGCGAAAGGCGGCCCATGGCCCTACGTGAATCCGGAGAAGACTACCTCGAATCGATCTACGTTCTGTCGGAACGCCAGGGCATCGTGCGCTCGATCGACGTTGCGGAGTACCTCGGAGTGACCAAGGCAAGCGTTTCCAAAGCCATGGCGACGCTGGAGAACAACGGCTACGTCGAAATGGGCAAACGCGACGTGCATCTGACGGAGCGCGGACTGGAGGTCGCCCGTCAAATGTGGGAGCGCCACTGCTTTTTCGTGGGCCTGCTGGAGGATGCGGGTGTGTCGGCCGAGGTGGCGTCGCAAGAGGGCTGCCACATGGAGCACTGCCTGAGCGAGGAAAGCTTCGAGAAGTTAAGATCGATGCTGAGACGGGACAGCGACCGGGACCAGTAGTCCCGCCAACCAAGACCAACTCAGACAAGGAACCCCGCCAGCAAGCGATGCCCAAGAACCGCCAGCGATGTTACCGCAGGTCCCGGCAGGGATGTCCCCTCCAAAACATTCCGCAGGCAAGTGGCCCCGTTGTCCATAGCTCCATAGGAGCAGGACAACGGGGCCACATTTGCCGAGGACGTTTTGGAGGGGACATCCCTGCCGGGACCGTCCGAGTACAAGTTACAGGTTCTTGACACCCATCGCGCGCATGGCGTTCAGAATGGCGATGATCGCCACGCCTACGTCGCCAAAGACGGCAAGCCACATGTTGGCGATGCCGAGCGCCGCAAGCACCAAAATCAGCAGCTTAATACCCAGCGCAAAGATGATGTTCTGCCAGACAATCGTCATCGTCTTGCGCGCCACACGGATAGCGCGGGCGATGTTGGACGGCTTGTCGTCCATAAGCACGACGTCGGCCGCCTCAATCGCGGCGTCCGAGCCCATCGCGCCCATGGCAATGCCCACATCAGCGCGGGTAAGCACGGGTGCGTCGTTGATACCGTCGCCGACAAAGGCGAGCTTGCCCTTGCCGCTCTCGCTCGCAAGCAACGCTTCAACACGCTCGACCTTGTCGCCCGGCAGCAGCTGCGCATGGAACTCATCGAGACCGAGCTGCTTGGCCGCCTCAGCCGCTACTTCCTCGCGGTCGCCCGTGAGCATAACGGTGTGCTTGACGCCGGCGGCGTGCAGGTCGCGAATCGTTTGCTCGGCATCGGCCTTAACGGTATCGGCGATCACGATGTGGCCGGCGTACGAGCCGTCGACCAGCACGTGCAGGATCGTGCCGACGACCTTGCAACTGGGAGCGTCGACTCCGGCCGCGGCGAGCATCTTGGCGTTGCCGACGACGACGCGCTTGCTGTCGATGGTCGCCGTCACGCCGTGGCCTGCGTCGTTGGCGGAGTCGCTCACGCGTTTGGGGTCGACCTCGCCCTGGTAGGCGGCGCGCACGGACTGAGCGATGGGGTGGTCGGAGAACGACTCGGCAAGGGCCGCGACCTCGAGCAACGACTGCTCGGTATAGCCTACCTCGGGGTGCACAGCGACGACCGAGAACGTGCCGTTGGTGAGTGTGCCGGTTTTGTCGAAAACGACGGTGTCAACGTCGGCAAGCGTCTCGAGGTAGTTTGAGCCCTTGATGAGAACGCCCAGCTTGGACGCACCGCCAATGCCGCCAAAGAAGCTCAGCGGC
>CAKUCJ010000135.1 GCA_934643435.1 uncultured Collinsella sp. | reverse complement strand
TAGCCGGTCTTGCTCAGGATCTCGGATATGCGACGCTTGATGGTGCCTTCGCTCATAAACAGCTCGGCCGCGATCTCGCGACGGCTCTTGCCTTCGCAGGCCAGACGCAGGATTGAAAGCTCGACGTCATCGAGAGCCGCCGCGCCCGAAAAGATGCTCTCGGGCGGCTTGGGAAACGTGCAGTAGCCCGCCAGCGTGGAGCGCATCACGGCAAACAGCTCGTCGATGCCGACATTTTTGTACACAAAGCTGTCGACGCCGGCCTCGCGCGCTTGGTCCACAAACGTAATCTCGGGCATGCCCGTCATGATAATGATGCGGCACTCGGGCAGCTGCTCCTTGATACGCGCCGCCGCCACGATGCCGTTGGAATCGTGCTCGGTGCACACGTCCATCAATATCATGTCCGGACGCTCCTTGAGCACAACGTCGAGGGCGTCGGACGCATCGGCAATCGCGGCGACAACGGTCATATCGGGCTGGTCGCCAACGGAGCGCGCAAGGCTCTCGCGCAAGATGGCCTGATCTTCGACTATAAGGACGCGAATCATGAGCTTCTCCTTTGGACCGTGACGTCGGGGCTCAGCGGGATGGATACCTCAAGCGTAAAGGGCGGGGCGGCGTGGACCTCCAGGCTACCGCCCAGATCTTGTGCGACATGCCTCATACCAGGAATACCCGTTCCCTCGCGATACGATACGGGAGCGGGTGCGCCGTCGTTGGAAATGGTCATGCGCGCGACGGCGCATCCGTCCGGCGCCTCCTGCCACGAGCGTACTTGGACCTGGTGGGCCTGCGCATGCTTGGTCGCATTGGTCGAGGCCTCGCGAATAATCTGCAAAAACGCCGCGGCGATGCGCGTGTCGTCGGGAAGCGATCCCTCAACATCGATCTGCACGCTCACCAGACCAAAGGCATGAACGATATCGCCGAGCTGCTCCGCCGGCTCGCTGTCGCCACCGCTACGCAGGTCGGCGGCAATCGAGCGCAGCAGTGGGTCAATCTGCTCGAGCGATTCGTCGTCCAGGCGTCCCTCTTCCAGATATCGATGGAGGATGGACAGGCGCTGGCCGATCACGTCGTGCACGCGGGCACGCATGCGCAGGTAGGCCGCATTGTCGGCAACCTTCTTCACTTCTTCGATCTGGGTCTGGAGCTCCTGGCCCGCAAGCTCGAGCAGGTGGTTGGCTTGCGCCAAGCGGTCGTGAGCATGCGCATACTCCGTCACATCCAGACCGATAATGCGCTCAAAGAGACGGCCCGAAACCATAACGTCGTCGTGCACAAATAGGCGAATCTCGGCAGGAGAAATCTCGATTACCGCACGCGCCTCACCAAAGCGGTCCAAGTCGATTCGAACGCGGTTTTTGCTGCTCTCGGGCATCTGCGCGCTGAGTTTTCGAAGGCCGCTCCACGTACCACTCATATCGCCCAGGTCGGTGGGCATGTGAAGCTCCACGAGGTTCTTGCGCATGCAGCGGTTCATGAGCAACGGGCGGCCCTTGGGATCCAGGTACAGGATGCCCACGGGGATCACGTTGATGGTCTCGATCGTCGAGAACGCGGTGATGTCTTCTTGACGGTTGCGAACGTCCATCAAGAGTGCCGCAACGGAACGGAACAGGAAGAACGCTCCCTCTACGATAAGGACCGCGGTCCACGCCGGCCCCATGGCATAGACCACCGGCGGCGTCACGGCGGCAACGAGCAGCAGCTCGGCCAACATGACGGGGCGACGATAGTGCACCATAAGCACCACGCCGTAGAAAAAGATTACGGCGTTGAGCCATAGCAGTCCGCCCGCCGCCTCGGCGGCGACGTGAGGCGGCGCCACCAAATACGAGCCAGACAGCGCGAACAGGACGACAGCCGAGATAATCAGATGGATGACCAGGCTCGACTCGTAAGTGCAAATCACCTTGCGGTTGTAGGGCGAACGACGCGATGCGATGAGCGGAACGTGGATGGTCTGCAGGCACGCCACCAGGGCAAAGACGACGTCAAGTGCGACAATCTGGGGAAGGATAAGTGAAATCTGCATCGTCACTCACCCGCCCGCGGCATCAAGACAATCATGCGTAGCTGGCCGGGTTCGCCCTCAAGACGATACGCCACGTTGCGCCCCTGCAGCGCACTTTCGAGTTCGTGGGCGGCCGGCGTCTGCGACAAGTCTTCCTCGTCATCGGAAAAGAGCGTGGCACGCAGCTCGACGCTGCAACGGTCATGGTCGCTCAGGTGATACATGAGCGCCGGATGGTCGGTGGTGTAGGCGAAGAACGCAAAATCGTACACGCAGTCGTACAGCGCGCTCACCGCGCTGGCATGCATCGGGCGTCGTATGGCGATGATCGACGCGCAGTCGATATCGATAGTGCGCAGGTCACTTGCCAGCTCATTGGCGATCAGCTGAATCCGGTCGCGGTCAAAGCCGCTCTCTCCGTGCTGCGCCAAGGTGAGCGACCCCTTGCGCTTGCAATAGGCAACGAGCATCTTGGCGCACTGCAGCATGCGGTAGCGCTCGCGCGAAGACGCCTCGTCGGTCAACGGCGGCAGCGAGCTCAGCAGGTCGTACATCTCGTCGAGTGCGCGGGCAAGCGCCTGGTCAACGTCTTGGACCAGCAGGGTCTCGGCCTCTTGGTCTGCCAGATGCGTCTTAAGGTCGTAGTCGGCCGTGAGCAGTTCATTTTGGCGTTGCAATTCCATGCGACGATGCGCCAGCTCACGGTTGAGCTCATTGAGTTCCGACACGTCCTGGGCAAGCAGGGCCGACCCGCCCAACAGCGGAAAGGCGCGATACATCACATCGGGATCGGGCGCCACGGCAAAGGCGTGGGCATGCCCATGCTCCTGGGCCCGCAGCTCCTCGCGCACACCCTCCGGCATTGGCTTTGACACCGGCGTGGCATAGACTTCCCGCAGGTCGCGCGTCAGCACTTTAAGATCGAGCGGCAGCGTGTCGAAGATGCCGGCGATATCGTGATACGACGGGATGACGCCGCAATCGAGGCAGATCTCCATCGTCACCACGCACAGCACGCAGTAGACGAGCGAAAAGTTGAGTTTCCACGCCCAAGGCACGCGTAGGGCGTATGAGATGGCAAAGAACGCGCCGCCCAGCAGCACGAGTGCCGCCGTGCCCGAAAAGCGCTGGATACGATAGGACGAGGACCGACCTACCAAAATGAAGAAGGCGACAAAGTTAAAGGCCGTCCACACCAAGACAGCGAAATAGCCCCAGCCGTACGTGTAGTCGTTGCTCCAGGTGTCGCTTGCGCGGTCAAAGTGGAATACCTGCCGGTGAAAATCGTTAGTGAGCACAAACCCGATGAGCAGGATGGCCACGACCCACAGGACCGTTCGATAGCGGCGGCCCGCACGGTGTTGTTCCAGCCCCGCAAGGCGCAAACCGCAGAGCTGGTAGAGCAGCGGAACGAGCGTCATGGGCACGTAGTACAGGTACCACAGCACGGTGGCATAGAACGGAGTGAACGACTTGTACTTGAGGATGACCTCGATCATCCACAGGGCACAGATGGTGGCAACGGCAACAAGACGCCGGCGCAGCACATAGTCCAAACAGCGCAGGTAGACCAGCACGCCCCAGATTGAAAAGGTGATCGCAGCGACAAGCAACGGAATCGAGCTCGAATGGATAAGCCCGTCCACGACCTCTTTGGACACCTCGCTATAGGCAGGCACGATGCTGGAGAGCTTGGGATCAGAGGCGAATAACGCCGGCAAGACCGCCAAAAGCAGAAGAAATAGTGCGGTTATGACGCCGGCAATGACGAAGGCGCGGCGACGGTACACCAGGTGCGTTATGCCAACGAGGAATCGCGGCATGGCGAAGAGCCTGCCGCCCCTGGGATCCGCCACGGGTGCGGATCGGGTGGCCGTGTGTCCGATATGTCGTTCGCGGGTACCCATAGTGCTTTTAGTGTACCGACAGGCAGGCTCAAAAAACGGGCCGCATGTCCCAAAATCCGCAGACGGCAGAACGTCTCTTATCGATATTGAGCCCTATTCCCTTTCACTTCTTTGCAAGCTTTAACTTCTTTTGCTTTCTTTCACTTTTTTTAACAAAGCGCCCGGCGAGCACAAACTGCTCGCCGGGCGCCTTGGTTAGGAGGCTATGAAGTTGAGCGCATGAAGCACGTCGGTCAAGGCCGCCTCCTAAGGGCCTGAGGTGCTCAAGATTGGGAGCGACAAGCCCGACGAAGCGTACTTAGGTACGCGAGGAGGGTTGGAGCCTCAAGGTTGAGTGCCTCAGTGCCCTTAGGCCAAATCTTCGCCGTTCGTGGCGATAACCTTCTTGTACCAGTCGAAGCTCTTCTTCTTGGAGCGCTTGAGGGTACCGTTGCCGGCGTCGTCGCGGTCGACGTAGATGAAGCCGTAGCGCTTGGACATCTCGCCCGTGCCGGCCGAGACCAGGTCGATCGGGCCCCAGGTGGTGTAGCCCAGCAGGTCGACGCCGTCCTCGGTCACCGCGTCACGCATCGCAGCGATGTGCTGGCGCAGGTAGTCGATGCGGTAGTCGTCGTTGATGGAGCCGTCCTCCTCGACAACGTCCTTGGCGCCCAG
>CAKUCJ010000134.1 GCA_934643435.1 uncultured Collinsella sp. | reverse complement strand
GCATCGTCGCGACCATCGTAGAGCACGCCGACAATCACGCCGTCCTTGACGGCAACGCTTCCGGGCGCCACACGCTGGCCGTACACGTCGACAATCTGAGCATTGGTAAACAGCGTGTCGACGGGCACGCGGCCCTCGGCTGCATCGATCACAGACTTCATGACCTCAACGGACATACATACTCCTTTAACCGTAGAAAAAGCTGCGGAGCGGACGAGCCTTCACCGCAGCAGGCCAATAGCCATTGTATGCCCAAAAGGAGGCCCCGCTAACACCCCTTCCGCTTAACGGCACACGCCATTTGGTGCAAAGAAACCTGACACCAATGCACCAAAGGAACGTCCCCAAGTGCCAAACAAGACAACACTGCAGGTTGAGGACGGACAGCGAGCGGGCTCCAGAGCGAACAAATTGGCATGAAAAGAGGGCGACATAGACCTTCTGGTCATGCCGCCCTCTTTGAATGACAAGTTGTCGCCCTGGAGCCCGCGCAGCGTCGAGTCGTTACGCGGTTTGGTAAAACCGCGTAACTAAATCAACTTAAAGCCCTTGCGCTTGCCTACGGAGAGGGTGTCGCCCAGCTTGAGGGCGCTCGGATCGATGTTGTAGCTCTTGGGAGCCACCGCCTCGCCGTTAATCTTGACGCCGCCGCCGTCAATGTCGCGACGGGCCTGGCCGGCGCTCGCCGAAAGGCCCAGGTCCTTCAGCAGGCCTGCGAGGTAGATCTGGCCCTCGTCGTTGACGGTCAGCTCAACGTGCTTCTCGGGGAAGTCGGCAAGCTGGCCCTCCTTGAACACGCGGTCGAACTCGGCCTGGGCCTCGTCACCGGCACCGGCGCCGTGATAGGTGTCGCATAGATCGCGGCCCAGCGCGCGCTTGAGCTCATAGGGATCGGCGGAACCATCGGCCAGGGCAGCGTCGATCTTGTCGACCTCGGCCGGAGTGAGCGAGCTGGCCAGACGATAGTACTTGCCGATCATCTCGTCGGGGATGGACATGGTCTTGCCGAACATATCCTTGGGAGCATCGGTCAGGCCGATGTAGTTGCCGTAGGACTTGGACATCTTGCGCACGCCATCGGTGCCCTCGAGCAGCGGCATGGTAAGCGCGATCTGCGGCTCCATGCCCATCTTCTCCATGAGCTCGCGACCAGCGAGCAGGTTGAAGAGCTGGTCGGTACCGCCCATCTCCACGTCGGCCTTGATCTGCACGGAGTCGAAGGCCTGCATCACGGGGTACAGGAACTCGTGCAGGGCGATCGGCGTCTGGGACTGGTAGCGCTTGGTAAAGTCATCGCGCTCAAGGATGCGGGCGACGGTGAACTTGGAGCACACCTGCAGCAGGCCGGCCAGGTCCATCGACAGAATCCAGTCGCCGTTGTGCACGATGGTGGTCTTCTCGGGATCCAGGATCTTCATGGCCTGGCTCACGTAGGTCTCGGCGTTGGCCTCGATCTGCTCCTGCGAAAGCTGCGGACGCGTGGAGTTCTTGCCCGACGGGTCGCCGATCAGCGCGGTGCCGTTGCCGATGATGAGGGTGACGTTGTGGCCCAGATCCTGGAACTGACGCATCTTGCGCAGGGGCACGGCATGGCCCAGGTGCAGGTCGGGGCTGGTGGGATCGACGCCGAGCTTGATGTTGAGGGGCTCGCCCTTCTCAAGCTTCTTGCGAAGGTCGGCCTCGGGGACGATCTTGGCAGCGCCCGAGGTGATGATACGCATTTGCTCGTCGACAGACAGCATTGGGTATCCTCCTTTTGCTATAGCACCCTCGCCGGATACGGCGGTGCTGGAAGTCCATAAACTCTCATATGATAACAAAACGGCGCGACCGAACACCTACGACAGGAAAATCCTCGTCCTGCCGCATGCGTCGACAACGACCGGCAGGCGCGTGCCGTCACGTTCGACCAAATAGCGCTCCTGCCGGCGACGTGAGCATTCACGGCAATAAACCTGCTCCGTCGCAGCATCGGTGGCACAGGCTCCCTCGGCGGTCAGTAGGCAGTGCTCGCACACCATGAGCTCGGGGCGCTCGGCATCAACAGGCCCCAAGGCACCGGGGCAAGCGGCAAGCTCGACAATGCGCTCCGCGTTGTTGGCGGTAAGCTCGGCAGGCAAAAACACGCGCCGCGCCCCAAGGCCCCGCAGCCAAGCAAGCGTGACCCGATTCGCGCAGAACACCGGCGCCGCCACGTCAAAGTGCACGCCCAGCTCCCGGGCAATCGCCACCTGTCCCAGATTGCGACAGACGATGCGCCCGGCACGTCGCATAAGCGAGCGAGTTCGTGCGGCATCGCCCGCACGGCAGACCTCGTCGAGCACCACCGTCGCATCGGACAGGTCGCACTCACCGAGCGGATCCGCGTCCATCAGCTGCCAGGCAAAGACCACACGGACGGGAGCCGCTGGCTTCGCCAGCACCTCCGTAGGCATGTCGCCCACCGCCACGATGTCCCCAAGCGGCAACGCCTCAACGGCGCGCGCAACGGTAGCGGCCGCGTCCGCCTCGGCCCGCATGCGCTCCAGCACCGTCGCCGTCTGCTCCAGCACACCGGCACTGCGAATCAGATAGACCTCGCAGCCCGCATCCACCTTGCGCTTGCAATGGACAACAATGCACTCCCCCGCTGCGGCGTCCGCCGGACAAGGCACCTGTGGCCAGCGCTTGGGCACATCGGGACGCGCATCGGCGCCCGGGTAAAACCGGATCTCGAGCGTGTCGCCCGCCGCCACGGCGGCATCGAGCTCAACCGTCACCTCTTCGTGACCCACGGCCACCAAGCGGCCCACGCGCACGCCCTGGTTGATCGCGCGCTCAAAACTCATGAGCTCGGCGCCCGAACGTCCTCGCAGATACGCATCGGTAAAGCCGCGGTTGAACGACCTTCCCAGCTCGCGCGCAAGCGCCGGCACCGCGTCGACATCCCACCTACCATCACGCAGCATATCGAGCGCCCGGCGCCACACCCTCACTACGTTAAAAACGTAGTCAGGATTCTTCATGCGCCCCTCGATCTTGAGCGATGCCACGCCGGCGGCAACGAGCTCGGGCAGGTGCGCGATGCCCAAATAGTCGCGCGGGCAAAGCAGACGGTCGCCCTCGACAGCGACGACGCTCTCCCCCGCCCCGTCCACCAAGTCATAAGACAGACGGCACGACTGCGTGCAGTCACCGCGCATCGCAGAGCGGCTACGTCGCAGAGCCGAGAACCCACACGCACCCGAATATCCGATGCAGATGGCGCCGTGGCAGAACACCTCGATGGGCACGCCCGTGGCACAAAGCACCTCGATCTCTGCCACGCTCAGTTCGCGCGCGGTCGTCACGCGCTCGACTCCCAGCTCTTCGGCCGCCAGTCGCACCGCGCCCTCGCTGTGGACGCCCGCTTGAGTCGACAGGTGAATCTCGACCCCCGGAATCGCCGCGCGAAGCGTGCATGCCAGCCCGGCGTCGGCCACGATCAACGCGTCGGCGCCCAGCTCCAGCGCGTGTGCCCCCAGCGCAACCGCGTCTGCCAGCTCGTCATCGAACACAAATACGTTGAGCGTCACGTACACACGCACGCCATGGGCATGGGCCACGGCGCACCCGCGCGCGAATTCGTCATCACTAAAGCCATGCGCGCTCACTCGGGCGTTGAATCCGTCCAGTCCCGCATAGATGGCATCGGCGCCCGCCGCAATCGCCGCGAGCATCTGGTCGAGCCCGCCGGCAGGCGCCAGCAGCTCGGGCAGCGCCACCCCGGTCGCCGCCAGCTCGCTTCCGCTTTGTCCGTTCGGTTCCATCGGCCGAATCACCATCGGCAAACTCCTTACCAAGGTGTGCTTTCACTCTGAAAATTGCTGCCAACCAGCATACACGAGGCCCCGCTCGCGCCGATTGGTTTATCGTGTAATAACTTATGTCCATCCTGCCCGGCAGCACACCTAGCGCCCGGCACGACATACCTGGAGGTCAATGTATGGGTCCTCGCCAACGACAGGGACGCGGTCGCTCCAAGACGCATGCCCTTCCCATGATCCTGCTCTCGTTTTTAGGCTTTTTGCTTGTCGCGGGCGTAGCGTTTGGCATCGGCATGATCGGCAACGTCAACCGCTGGCTGTCCGATCTGCCCGACTACACCGACGCCAACGCCTATCTGGTCAGCGAGCCCACCGACATCGTCGACTGCAACGGCAACACCATTGCGAGCTTCTACACTCAAAACCGCAAGTCCATCACCAAGGACCAGGTGTCCCCGTACGTGCTGCAGGGCACCGTCGATGTTGAGGACGAGCGCTTCTACGAGCATGGCGGCATCGACCTGTGGGGCATTGCACGCGCATCGGTGGCAACCCTCACCGGAGGCCACGAGGGAGCTTCGACCATCACCCAGCAGCTGGTCCGTAACACCATCCTGCAGGAGGAGCAGTTCGACTCGACCATCGAGCGTAAGGTGCGCGAGGCATATATCGCCATCAAGATGGAGGACATGTACTCCAAAGATGACATCCTCATGATGTATCTCAACACCATCTACTACGGCCATGGCGCCTACGGCATCGAGGCCGCCGCCGAGACCTATCTGTCCAAGACCGCCGCCGACCTCACCC
>CAKUCJ010000133.1 GCA_934643435.1 uncultured Collinsella sp. | reverse complement strand
AAAACGTGAAAAAGAAAAGCGCCAGGCACAGAATCTCCCGTATGCCCCGGCGCAAGTATGCGGTTGTGTCTCCCAGGTCCCTCATTGGTAACCCCCACCCGCTTAGATGTCCGGAAAACTATTCTAGTAGAGAACGGGTCTTAATACTCACGCGATACCCGAAGTGTTACGCATCCGGCTCAAATCGCCCCCAACAGCAGTTGCGGTGGAATACGGACTGCTTGCAGCCAAAAAGGCCAAAATCAATCCGTATTCCACCGCAACTTATTAAGGGGGACTAGATTGTTGGTGTAGGAGAAAGGGAAGGAGGTACCCCGGGCCGAAGGGAAAAGCTCGGGAGTTAACGCTCGGGAGTCAGGATCACCAGGGCGTCGTGCTCAAAGGGATGCTGAGCCACGCGCACGGTGCCGTCGCCATTGTCGCGAACGGGCAGCTTGGCGATACGCTTGGCCTCCATGTCGAGGGCCGTCGCCGACCAGCCGCGCGCACTATCGAGCTTAAACGTAAGTGCCGTGGTGCGCGGCAGATAGGTGACGACACGCTCGCCAATACGCGCCACACGGATGGACTCGCGCGCGTCATCGAGCAGCTCCTGTGCCGGGATAACGGCGAGAGCGTCGTCGCTAGCCGTGGCACCCAGGCCGGCAAGCACGTGCTCGATGGCGGCAAAATCCCACACGCCCGCAAACTGCAGACACTCCTGCCAGCGGAACGGCATGTCAAAGCCCTCGCCCAGCACCGAACCCTGGCTGCGCGATGTCTGCCAATTCCAAACGCCATGCGCGCCGTAGGTCACGCCGGCGCTGGCGCCGGCAAGGATCGACGACCACACGCTCGCACGGCAGTCCTGCGCGGTAAAACGCCAGTACACATTGCGCGATGCGCCCATCTGCTCGTAGCAGGGCTCGGAGTTGACCATCGGCTTTTTGGGATAGTTGGCGATAAAGTCCTGCGGCAGGCGCCAAGCCTCGGGCTGGCCCTCGTAGTTGTGGCCGGGCTGGAACATGTAGAAGTCCAGACGGTCCAGATACTGCGCAGGAATCGTGCGGTTGCCACGGTTGATGTGCATGGTACGCAGAGCCTCGGGCGCGCGCTTTGCAACCTCGTCGAGCGCATCCTCGTAATAGGCAATCGCCTCGTCACCGGCAAAGTCGGTGTCGCCCGTCACCACATAGACGGGATCGAACTCGCCCAGGTTCTCGACGACGCGGGCAACGTGGGCACGAACCTCCTCGCGAGGCATAACATCGGCACCGCAACGCTCGGCAATCTTGGCACCCCAGGTACCGGGCACGTAGTTGCACCACATAAGCACGAGCGCAGGACGAATGCCGTGCTCGACGGCAGCGCGGCACATGGCAGCGGCGCGGTCCCAATAGGCCTGGTTGGGCTGGGACCAATCAAAGTGCACGCCATCCTCGCTGGCATAGGGCCAAATGCCCAGATCGGGGCAGCAGCGATCCCACTGCGGCAGCGTGTTGATCTGCAGCACATTCATGCCCTGCTCGGCACGACGGGTCAGGTAGTAGTCCCAGTCGGCCTCGGTAATGCTGGTAAATGCACTCCAGCACGTGTCGGCAAACCAAAAGAACGGCTTGCCCTCGCACAAAAAGCCATCCCTACGACCGTTGACGGTCAGCTTTCCCAAACTCATCTGCATGTCCTTTCGCTCGATAAAGGAATTGCGAACCGGCAGATTCTTTCGCGCCCACACCTAGCGCAAAAGCCCCCGTCGCTTAGCAAGCCCCGGCAGGCGAGCACCACTCGCCCACTCCAGTCTACCTTGCAAGAAGGGCCCCGCCGGGCTTGCGCCTGACGGGGCCCTGTCGTGTAGGTAAGGTCGTGTGCGACCGAATGGCTTGGCCTTAGGCCTCCATCTCGGCGAGCTCCTCCTTGGAGAAGCCGGTGAAGTAGACCACCACAGCAGCCACGACGCAGGCGACAACCATGCCGATGATGGCGCAGATGGTGTTCTCCATGCCGCCCTGGAGATAACCCAGGAAGACCAGGAAGTTCGTCGCCATGGCGCCAACGTAGAGGGTAACGTGGAGCAGCGAGGAGACGAGGGCACCAGCGGCACCGCCGATGATCATGCCGATCATGGTGCGACGGAAGCGCAGGATGGTACCGAAGAGCGCGGGCTCGGTAACGCCACCGAGGAGTGCGGACACCACGTAGCCGGCGCAGAGGCCCTTCTCTTCCTTATTGCGGATGCGGAGGAAGGCACCGATAGCGCAACCCCAGACAGCGGTCATAGCGCAGTTGGTAGCAACGAAGAGGAACGGGTCGCTGCCGACCTGGAGGATCTGCACCTGGGCGAGCATGATGACGGGCATGTGCATGCCGGCGACCACGAAGAGCTGCCAGAAGGCGCCGAGGATCATCATAGCGAGCGTGGTGAAGATGCCGCCCATGTTCTGCAGGCCAAAGAGGAGTGCGGCGATGCCCTGACCAAGGAGGTTACCAACGGGGGCAAGAGCGATGAACATGATGGGGACAACGACGATCATCGTGAAGAACGGAGCAAACAGCGTGGAGAGGACGTCGGGGACGTGCTTCTTCATGAACTTCTCGACAACTGCCAGAACCGGAATCGTCAGCATGATGGGAAGAACGGTCTGGGAATAGTTGGTCGCGGTCATCTGATAACCGTAGACGCTGATGGCGCCACCTTCAGCAGCAGCGGAGATGATGCTGGGCGCGATGAGGATAGCGCCGCTCAGCATGCCGAGCATGGGGCTGGCGCCGAGCTTCTTTGCGGCGGCGTAGCCCAGGAAGATCGGCAGGAAGTAGAAACCGGCCTCGTAGAGCGTCGTGTTAAAGAACGTGTACGTCGGGTCGGTGTCGCTCAGCAGACCAAAGACCTGGGGGCCGAGGACAACTGCAAAGGTGCGGAACAGACCGGCGGCCATGATCAGCGGAATGAGCTGAGTCATCGTGCCGGAGAGATAGTCGAGAACTGCGTTCCAGACGCCCTTAGGGGTCAACTTCTCCTTGGGCTTGTCGGCATCGAGGTTCTCCTCGACGGCCGCACCCCTCGTAACACCGGAGATGGCGACGAACTCGTCGAGCACCTTGGGCACGTTCTGGCCGATGATGACCTGGAGCTGGCTACCGGAGAACTGACAACCCAGAACACCCTTAACCTTCTTGATCTTCTCCACGTCGGCCTTGCTGTTATCCTTGAGCGTCAGACGCAGGCGCGTCATGCAGTTGGTGGCGATGGTGACGTTTTCCGCACCACCCACGAGCTCGAGGACATCGGTGGCAATCTGCTTGTTATCTACTGCCATGGGACCCCTCCCCATATCTTCGTGTGCCCGATTACCTAGATGCGGGCACGCCTTTGGCTCGACGACTATAACCCCTTACGGTTGCCGAACCCTTGGACACGCTGTCGTAAACAAGGTGTTTACTGAACGTTTACGGGCTTTAGTTTACACGGAACGCCTAATTTGTGGCAATTTTGCCGTCTATAGTCCGGTGAACGGTAGGAAATCGGGGGTGAACGTATCTAAATGGATGAGGACCGTCTCTTTGCCGACGTTTAGCTATATGGCTATTTACGTGGGTTTTTCCTTTAACTAGCACCTCATAGCCTTGTTAATGTCTTAACAAAAGCCCTGATAGACGGTAGTAAACATACGTTTAGTAGTTCGTTAGGTGTTCAATTCGACCGTTTACCGAGTTCATCTGCACGTTCTGTAATTCTGCATTACACTAAACATGTTTAGATTGTATTGCCGCAGATGTTTACCACTCGCGGCGCAAAGGAG
Organism: uncultured Collinsella sp.; assembly: GCA_934643435.1. GTDB lineage: Bacteria > Actinomycetota > Coriobacteriia > Coriobacteriales > Coriobacteriaceae > Collinsella. The sequence continues at coordinate 835 of CAKUCJ010000133.1, read as the reverse complement.
GCCGCCTCATGGAACTCAAATCGTGCACCTACGCAACCGTCACCACGCTGGGTGACTTTGGACCCTGGATCAGCAAGATCGTCCTCGATCTACCGTGCACCGTGCGCGCCAACGATATCGACACGCACTCCTTCCATATATATGTAGAGCGCCACGAGCGCACGGGCGAGGTCCTGATGCGCAAGGAGCGCGGCGCCGACCACGCCGCGCCTTCCGTTGGCTACATCGATGTGCTCGCCGCCTACCCGTGCGACGAAAACGGCCGCAAGCTCGCCTTTGGCACGCATGTAGCACTCGAGGTCGCCGAGCAACGCCTGACCAAAAAGATCGAGGGCGGCGTGATGGGCTCGCGCATGCTCGACAACCAGCTGCGCATCACGCAGCTCGAAGCCCTTCCCGGCAACGACGGCGACGATCCCACCTGCGGCCTGGTCTTCGACACCTGCCGCGGCGACATCTGCCCCACGCTCAAGGGCTGGAGCAACGCCACGCAAAAGACCGCCGTCAACGGCATCGCGCTCGAGTACGGCTTCTATGAGCCCAGCTTTAAGGCCGAAGACTCTGCCTGCTTCAATCCCTTTGCACCCGAGACCACGGTCGTGCCCCAGAAGGCCCCGCTCGTGGTGTATCTGCACGGTGCCGGCGAAGGCAAGGGCTCCACGCAGGGCGAAGGCGCCACGCGCGCCTATATCGGCAACCGCGTGACGGCCATCAGCCAGACGCAGATCCAGCGCTACTTTGGCGGCTTTGCCTGGGTGCTCGTGCCGCAGTCGCCCACGTTTTGGATGGACAACGGCGTCGAGCAGCTCGGCCGCTCCAACCAGAGCATCTACTC
>CAKUCJ010000132.1 GCA_934643435.1 uncultured Collinsella sp. | reverse complement strand
GGTGATCGACATCAACGGCAACGCCGCCATGACGGTGGGGGAGTACGAGCCGCTGGCCGACACTTCGGCCAAGGCGTTGCGCGCCCGCTCCGCCCAAGCACGCTCCGAGGCCGACGTGACCGGCGTGGCGCCCGAGCTGCTCGCCGCCGTCAACAACGGCGCGCTTGTCTTTGTGGCGCCGGCGGACGAGTGCCTGTGCGGCACGGCGACGCTCATCGAGCAGCTTGCCCAGACCAAGGATATCCCGGTTGCGCGCGTGGACATTCCCGCGCAGCTCAAGGGCGCGCTGTTCCTGGTGAGCGACGAACACGGCGTGGTCCCTGCGACCGACGCCGACGCCGCCGAGGTGGACGCCGCCACGGTCGCCTTTTTTGCTGACGGCTACGAAAAGCTCCGCGCCCGTCGCTAAATGATTATTCTGGGACGGGGATTAAATAATCATTTTGGTCCCCGTGCCCGTCGCGAGTGCGAGGCGGGCCAAACGCCACCGCTCGCGAACAGTTCTGTCACCTTGACGCCGCATGCGGCGCATGCCGGTGACTTCGCGGCCATAATGGCTGTGAGACAACCAAGAGGGGAGCGGAATCCATGGCGCTGATCTATATCGTTGAGGACGACGAACCCATCCGTCGCGAGCTTGCCGACATCCTGGCCCGCGCCGGGTTTGAGGTCGAGGCCTGCGAATCGTTCGAGCACGTCTCGCGCGACATCCTGGCCGCCGCACCCGACCTGGTACTGCTCGACCTCACGCTTCCCGTTAAAGACGGCCAGCATATCTGCCACGAAGTCCGCCGCGAGTCCGAGGTTCCCATCATCGTCCTCACGTCGCGCACGACAGAAATCGACGAGGTCATGGCCATGACGCTCGGCGCGGACGACTTTGTCCCCAAGCCCTATAGCGCCCGCGTGCTTGTGGCACGCATCAATGCCCTGTTGCGACGCACCGCGGCGGCAGGCGAGCGCAGTACGCTTGTCCACAAGGGACTGGAGCTCGATCTCTCCCGCTCCGCGGTTACCAACACGGCAACCGGCGATACCACCGAGCTCACCAAAAACGAGCTGCGCATCCTCTCGCTGCTCCTGAGCCGCGCGGGCAAGATCGTTTCGCGCTCGGCCATCATGCAGGACCTGTGGGACTCCGACGCCTTCGTGGACGACAACACACTCACCGTCAACATCAACCGCCTGCGCACCACACTCGAAAAAATCGGCATCAAGGGGTATCTGACCACGCACCGCGGCCAGGGCTATTCGGTCTAGGGGCTGGCCATGTCGTTTGCCAAGTTCTTTAAAGACGCACTGCTTCCCATCGCCGTGTGGACGTGCGGCGTGCTGTTGAGCTGCTTTGTCCTGACGGTCGCCGGTGCCCCCGTTTCCATTGTGATCGTGGTGGTCGGCGTGTCCTTTGTCTTTGGCATGCTCGGCATTGTGGTCGAGTACGCGCGCCGACGCCGTTTTTTGCATCAGCTGGAGCGCGCCGCCGATGAGCTGGAAAGTCCCGCATGGGTGCAGGAGATGGTACAGTGTCCGGCCTATGCCGAGGGTGAGCTCGAATACGAGGTCTTGCGCCGCGTGGGTAAGGCGGCTTGCGATGAGGTAGCAGAAGGTCGCCGTCAAACCGACGACTATCGTGACTATATCGAGAGCTGGGTCCATGAGGCCAAGCTGCCCCTGGCGGCAGCCCATCTGATCCTGGAAAACCTGGACGACAGCGAAGACGATCTTTCGCGCGTGGACGACCTGGGCCGCGAGCTCGCCCGCGTGGAGCGCTATATCGACCAGGCACTCTACTATGCGCGCTCGGAAGTCGTGGAGCGCGACTACCTAATTCGCCGTTGGGACCTCAAGACCTTGGTGACGGGCGCGATCAAGGCCAACGCGCGCGAACTCATCGCAGCGCATGTGGCGCCGGTGTGTGAAGACCTCGACTTTGAGGTCTTTACCGACGAGAAGTGGCTCGAGTTCATCCTAGGCCAACTCATTCAGAACAGCATTAAATATGCGCGCGATGACGGGGCGAAGATCACGTTTTCGGGCGCGTTGCTGGACGAGGGCCTGGCGAGCGAGCACATCGAGCTCACTGTCGCCGACAACGGTTGCGGTGTGAGCGCGGCGGACCTGCCCCGTGTGTTCGAGAAGGGCTTTACCGGCGACAACGGCCGCACCACCAAACGCGCAACGGGTATCGGCCTCTACCTGGTGGCGCGCCTATGCTCCAAAATGGGCATCGACGTCACCGCCGCATCGGAGCCCGGCGAAGGCTTCACCGTAACCTTCGCCTTCTCAACGAACAAATTCCAATACTTCGAGTAGCCGGTCCGCGTGGCGCGATCGACGGAATCTTCCCGTTTAGGAGGATGGCGATCGCTTTGGCTACTATGTTCACGAACGTGAGTATAGGTATTACTTGTAAAGCTATAATCACGTTCGGGAACATAGCTATACAGTTCTATACTATGTTCACGACTGGGAACATAGCTAAGGAGCGGCATGAGAACGGTGACAACGACTAAAGTGCTCGATGGACGCATCAAACTTAAGCCGTCTGAAACTGCTTTCTCGGAACGCATGGTTTTCGATCCGGGCGAGATGGGGAAGGCCCTTAGGCTTAGAAGGCGTGAGCTTGGCCTAACTCAACGCGACGTCGCGACTATGACGGGTCGCAGCCTTCGTGTGATAGGCGATATCGAGCGGGGGCGGACAACGGTCGAAATCGGCGTCATTTTCGACTACGCCTCCATTGTGGATATCGATTTTATTCTGAAGGTGAGGGGAAAATAATGGGCGGCACGCTGTTCGTTCATCGTGAGTTTAAGGGATCCTACCAGCTGCTTGGCATATTGGAAGAGAATGCTGGGCTTCCGCTATTCACCTATGTCCCCGAGTACCTCGAGAATGCTGACGCGGTTCCGATTTCGTCCTCGTTGCCCTTGTCGGCCGAGACATTCAGCCCGGACGTAACGAGCTCCTTTTTCTCCGGCATTATTCCAGAGGGACAGCTCAACAGAGACCTTGAGAAAAAGGCTCGGGCGGAACGCGGCGATTACTTTAAGGTCCTCGATTTGGTTCGCAACGAACCCGTCGGCGCTTTGATTTTGACGCGAGAACCTTCGGCCGACGGTCTCGAAATGGGCTATGAGGAGATAGGGGAGAAGCAGCTGAACAAGCTGGCGTACGCGCCAGCGGAGGTGGCCTTTGGTCTTGCGCTCGAGAGTCGAATTTCCCTTGCGGGCGCTCAGGCGAAAATCGGCCTCTACCATGCGGGTGATGACTCATGCGATGGATGGTATCTGCCCCACGGGGCAGCCCCATCGACGCATATCCTCAAAGCGGGGTCGAAAGCATTTCCGGGTGAGACGGTGTGCGAAGCTATGTGCGTGAGAGCTGCTTCGCTGATGGATCTATCAGCCGAAGAGTGCTTTCTAATTCGAGTTGAAGATGCCGAACCGATTATCGCCGTGAAGCGGTTTGACCGAGCGATGTCTAATGGTGGTCGTTCGCTCGATGGGCTGCTGGTTCCAAATCGTCTGCACCAGGAGGACATTTGTCAGGCAAAAGGCATTTCGCGCGAGCTTAAATATGAGCCAACGGGCGTCAATTACCTGGGGCTTATCGTCGACGCGGTACGAAGGGTGTCGACGAATCAAATGGAGGATAGGTTTCTTGTTGGCTATAACCAACTGTTCGATTATGCCGTAGGAAACTGCGACAACCATCTTAAGAATTGGTCACTCGTGTGGGACGAGGACTGGAAGCAAGTGAGGTTGGCGCCGCTCTACGACGTGTTGTGTACAACGATCTATCCCAATCTCGTTCGCGAGATGGGGGTTTCATTTGGCGGAAGCCGAAAAATCGATGATGTGACTCGCGAGTCGGTGTTGAGGCAAATGGCCGAGGCGGGTTTGCCCCAGGGGATCGTCACCGGAATGATTAACGACACCTGCAGTGAGGTGCCAGACGCACTGAGAGATGCAGCGCGCAGCCTCAAAGAAGAAGGTTTCCCTGAGGCAGAAGCAATGTTCGATAAGATCATTCCAGAAGTACAAACCCGCCTAAACAGAATCGCCCCATAACAAAAACGTGCCGCCCCAACCGGGGCGGCACGCCATCTTTCAATTCAGCCAACTCGCTGAAGTATGGTGACGAAGGCGCAAGGCCGGGAGGGGTTATCTAAGCCGACATCCCGCAGCCGCGCAGCGGCGAGGACGTCGGCGTGATAACCCCGCAGGCCTCGCGCCGACGGGAAGGAACCTACTTCACGACCAAAATGTCGCAGTCCGTGTTACGCAGCAGGAAGGTCGAAATCGAGCCCAGGAGCGCGTACTTAATCGAGGACAGGCCGCGGGCGCCGCAGAGCACCAGGTCGGGCTTGACCACGTCGAGCATCTCGTCCTTGAGCGTCTCGCGAATGCGGCCGGCGCGAATCATGACCTCGACCTCGGGAATATCGGGATTGGCCTTGGCCTCCTCGAGCTGCATGTCGATGGAGTTCTTAAACGCCTCCTCCAGGCCGTTGACCAGATCGACCGGATAGGAACCGGCGCTCTCGAGTGCCGTGGAATCGATGACGTGGCCGATGATTAGCTTGGCGCCGTTGTTCGCGGCGACCTTGATGGCGCGTGCGAGCACAAAATCCTGCTGCTCAGTACCGTCGAGTGA
>CAKUCJ010000131.1 GCA_934643435.1 uncultured Collinsella sp. | reverse complement strand
ATGAGCGTCACCGGTCCGCGCACCATGGGACGAAAGCCGTTGCCGATGGCGTTTTGGATGACGGTGATGTCGGTGGTCATGCGGGTGACAAGCGAGCTGGCATCGTAGTTGTCCAGGTTGCCAAAGGCGAGCGTCTGGATCTTGCGATACTCGGCCTCGCGCAGGTTGGCGCCCAGGCCCGAGGCCACGCGTGCGGATGTGCGTGCGTAGCCCAGGCCCAGTACCAGCGAAAACGCCGCGCACACCAGCATGCATGCGCCCTGCAGCAACATGTAGTTGACGTCACCCGTGGGCACGCCCACGTCGATGATGTTGGCCATGATGACCGGGATAAACAGCTCAAGCGCAGTCTCGACCGAGACGAACATCACGCCGAGTATGGCATCGCGACGGTATGCCCCCAGGTAAGAAAACAGGATTTTGAGATTGCGCACGCAGGTTCATCCCCCATCAAACGTTGTTCGCAAACGCACGTATTATTGCGCGCCGAGCGATAGTGTCAAGTGTTCTGAAATCGATTTCTGCAAGGTTAGTGCAGGCGCTAAGCCCGCGCGGCGCGGCCCGTATTCCAAACGGAAATGATTGCGGGCGAGAATTTTTCGCCCCACCGCCAACATAAACCTTGACTCTACAATCGTTGTAGGGTTTTCACTACACTGGTACGTAAACGAACCAAGCCAGAAAGCCCTGCCCATGGAACACGACCTCACACGCGGCAATGTCCTCAAGACCATCGCGGTCTTCGCCCTGCCCTATATGCTCTCGTACTTTTTGCAGATGCTCTACGGCATGGCCGACCTGTACTTTATCGGACAGTTTAGCGGCGCCGCCGGCATCACCGCCGTGGGCAACGGCGCGCAGACGCTCTATATCATTACCGTGACGCTCGTGGGCCTGGCCATGGGAACGACCGTCATCGTCGGCCACGCCGTGGGCTCGCGACGCTTCGATCGCGCCGAGGCCGCCATCGGCAACACCATCACGCTCTTTATGGGCGTCTCGGTGGTGTTGGCCGCGCTCTTGCTCGCGCTGTGCCCGCAAATCGTGGCGCTCATCGGTACGCCTGCCGAAGCCGTCGAGGGCACTGCCGCCTACCTGCGCATCTGCTTTATCGGCATTCCGTGCATCGCCGCATACAACATCCTCTCGGCCATCTTTCGCGGCCTGGGCGATTCGCGCTCGCCCATGTATGTGATCGGCGTGGCGTGCGTTATCAACATCGCGCTCGACTTTCTGTTCATTGGCCACATGGGGCTCGGCCCCGTGGGCGCGGCGCTCGGCACGGTGATCGCGCAGACGGCAAGCGTGGCGCTTGCGCTCGTATGGCTCAAGAGCCGTCGCACGAACATCCACGTCAAGCGCAGCGACCTGCGCCCCCAGCCCGAGGTGCTCGGCAGCATCCTTAAGATTGGCGTGCCCGTGGCCGTGCAGGACGGCTGCATCCAGGTGGCGTTTATGTTCATCACCGTTATCGCCAACCACCGCGGGCTGGTCGACGCCGCCGCCGTGGGCCTGGTCGAGAAGATGATCAGCTTTTTGTTCATTGTGCCGAGCTCCATGGGCGCCACGGTCAGCGCGCTCACGGCGCAAAACGCCGGCGCGGGCAAGGGCGACCGCGCGCGTCAGGTGCTCAAGGACGCCATGACCATCTCGGTGGTGTACGGCTGCCTGATCACGGCGCTCATGTGGTTGGTGGCACCGGCGTTTCTCGGCTTTTTTGCCAAGGACGCCGCAGTGGTCGCGGCCGGCACCGGCTATATGCGCAGCTATATTTTCGACGCGATCTTCGCTGGCATCCACATTTGCTTTAGCGGCTTTTTCGCTGCGTACGGCAAGAGCTATATCGGCTTTGCGCACAACGTGTTGGCCGTGGCACTCATTCGTGTGCCGGGCGCATGGCTGCTGTCGAACGCTTATTCCGACACGCTGTTTCCCATGGGCATCGCCTCGCCGTGCGGGTCGATTCTGTCGGCAGTCATTTGCGTGGTGGCGTTTACGGTACTCAACCGCCGCGGTGCTTTTGACAAGTTGGTGGCGTAGCGGGGCGGCACGAGTCTGGCGCCCTACCCCTGCTTTTTACTGAAGGGAGCGGTCCTGTGACCGACGCACACGCTGAGTATACCGACGGCCTGCTCCGCATTGGCGAGGTCGCGCGCCTGTTTAACCTAAGCGTTGGCACGCTGCGCCATTACGAGCAGATGGGCCTGCTGGAACCGGCACGCATCGACCCCGCGAGCGGCTACCGCTACTACGGCGCGCGGCAGCTTTCTACCCTCAACACCATCAGCCACCTGCGCGTTCTCGATTTGCCGTTGGCTCAGATTCGCGAATTTGTGACCACGCGCGACGTGGACCTCATGCAGCGCCAACTCGCCCAGCAGCAGGAGCTTATCGAACGTAAACGCCGTGAGCTGGAACGCGTCTCACGCAAGATCGACAACCGGCTTGCCTTGTTGCGAGGCGCATTGGATGCTGAGCTCGATACCATCTACGAGGTCAACGCGCCCGAACTTCGTTGCGCCGTGCTGCGCGAACGCGTCAACCCCACCGATGCCTATGCGCTGGAGTGGCAGATTCGTCAGCTGCAGAAGGGCCAGCACGAGACGTTTGTCTTTCTGGGCAACCTGGGCGTCGGAATCAGCGCCGAACGCCTGGCCGCCGGTGACTTTAATGGCTACGACGAGGTCTTTCTGTTGCTGGACGACACGGATGACTACCTAGGGGATGTCGAGGTGCGGCCCGCGGCGCACTGCCTGACCATTAGCTTCCGCGGCACGCATGGGCAAGCGGGCCCGCGTTACGAGCAGTTGCTCGGCTATATGCGCGAGCACGGCCTGACGCCCGCCGGTCCCTCACGCGAGATCGCCCTCATCGACGACATCATCAGCGATGACCCAGACACCTACGTGACGCAGATCACGGTGCCGGTTGCCCTAGGCTAAGCCGAGCTTCGTCTCCAGCTCGGCCAACGCCTCAAACGCATCGCGGGATGCACCCGCCGCGCGTTCGCGCTCGGCAACGCGAATTCGCGCCATCAAGCACTCTTCTACCTGCGCTTGGGAGCGCTTTGTGCGTCCTTCCGGCTGCATGGAATCGCGATTCTTGTCATCCATTACGCCTCCGGCACCTGGCCGGTAGCGAGGATCTGCTCGAGCGCGTCCTCGTCCAGCACGGGCACGCCCAGTTGCTCGGCCTTGGTGAGCTTGGAGCCCGCCTTGGGACCGGCGACCAGGTAGCTCGTCTTCTTCGACACGCTGCCCGAGACCTTGGCGCCGAGCACCTTGAGCGCGGCACCCGCCTCGTCGCGCGTGCGGTTTACGAGCGTACCGGTCAGCACAAACGTCAGGCCCGCAAGCGGCTGCGCGTCGGCGAGCTCGCCCGCTACGCCGGCATCGGCTGCGGCCTGTGCATGCGCAGCTCCCAAGTCGACCTCGAGCGACAGCCCCGCCTGACGCAGGCGCTCCAACACGGCAAGGTTCTCGGGCACGGCCAGGAATTGCTTGACGCTCGCCGCGATCTTGGGACCGATGCCCTCACACTCGGCAATGTCCTCTTCGCTCGCCAAGATGAGCTTGTCAATCGATAAGAATCGCTCGGCGATGACCTCGCCCACGCTTTTGCCCACATGGCGGATACCCAGGGCAAACAGCACACGACCGAGCGGCTGACTCTTGGACTTGTTGAGCTCGGCGATAATCTTCTCGGCCGTCTTGAGACCAACCGGAATGGGATCGCCCTTCTTCACGCCCTTTTTGCTGTTGGAGCTCGCATACACACGGCCCGTGTCCAGCCCGGCGATGTCATCGACCGTAAGCTGATAGAAATCGGCGACGTCATGGATCAGACCGGCGGCGATCATCTTGTCGACAATCTCGTCGCCCAGGCCGTCGACGTCCATGCAGCCGCGGCTCACCCAGTGGAGCAAGCGCTCCTTGAGCTGCGCCGGGCAGTCGATGGAGACGCAGCGGTAGGCGACCTCGCCGTCCTCGTGCACAACTGGGCTGCCGCACACGGGACAGACCTCGGGCATGTGCCAGTCGACCGAATCGGCCGGGCGTTTGTCGAGCACCGGACCCACGACCTCGGGAATGACGTCGCCCGCCTTGTGCACGATGATGGTGTCGCCCTCGCGCACGTTCTTGCGGCGGATCTCGTCGATGTTGTGCAGCGTGGCGCGCGCGATAGTGGAGCCGGCAACCGTCACCGGGTCGAACTCCGCGACCGGCGTGAGCACGCCGGTGCGGCCCACCTGGATGCGAATCTCGCGCAGGATGGTCTGCTTTTCCTCGGGCGGGAACTTAAAGGCGATGGCCCAGCGCGGTGCGCGAGCGGTAAAGCCCAGGTCGAGCTGCTGCTGGAAGCTGTCGACCTTTACGACCACGCCGTCGATGTCGTAGTCCAGGTCGCCGCGATGCTTGAGCGCCTGAGCGCAGAACTCGTGGACCTCGGCCGGCGTGGCGCAGCGGGCCACGTTGGGGTTGACGCTAAAGCCGGCGCTGCGCAGCCAATCGAGGAACTCGCGCTGGCTATGGACGTGCAGCGGGTCGGTATCGGCGATGGCATAGATAAAGGTGGCCAAGTCGCGACGCGCCGTGACCTTGGGATCCTTTTGGCGCAGGGATCCGGCGGCAGCGTTGCGCGGGTTGGCAAAGGGATCGCGGCCCTCGGCATCGGCCTCATCGTTTAAGCGCACAAAGCTGCCC
>CAKUCJ010000130.1 GCA_934643435.1 uncultured Collinsella sp. | reverse complement strand
CTTTGTTTGGGCGCCCATTGTCTCAGATGTTCGTGGAGCTTGCGTGCGCATTTGGTTTCAAAACGGCGTTCGTCTTAAAAAACGTGCCGCTGGCAGAGAGTCTTGTCGCTTTAGTTTGGTGGTGTGCTAAACTGCTACGGGCAAAAGCCACAGGCGTTGCCCTATTGCATATTACGGGCGAACGATGCCCGATGTCAGTATCAACTACGATGCCTTTTGGCGGGTTTGGCGGTGATCGATGAATATCGAGAACATGTTTGACAAGCCTGATGTCAAGCAGCTAGTCCACGCATTTAGCCTTTTGGACGACGAGAAGGATATCCAAGCGTTTTTGACCGATATCTGCACGCCGCGCGAGATTTGCGATCTTTCTCAGCGCCTGCAGGTCGCGCGTTATCTGGACGAGGGTGAGCCCTATGTTGAGGTTCAGGCGCGCACCGGCGCTTCGTCCACTACGGTGAGCCGTGTTTCCAAGGCGCTTAACGGCGAGTACGGCGGCTATCGCAAGATCCTCATCAAACTGGAGGATGGCGAGTAGGCCAGCGGCAAAAAACGAATTGCACAGAACCGTCCCTTCGGGGGGCGGTTTTTTTGGTGCCATGTTGTCCGCTCGGGCGGGTAGGATGGATGCATTGATTATTGCGAACAGTTTGAGTGGAGGACCATGCCTGTTCGAATCTATACCACCAATGCCGGCACGGATTTGGGCGATGCCGAGGCCGCGCTGCTTGCCGACCTGGTTGCCCGCCACGGGCGTGCCGTTTTGCTAGCGCCCTCGTTTGCCGAGCTCGACCTGTGCCGCCACGATGCGGCGGTGGCCGGCGCTTCGCTGGGTGTTGACTACAAGACGCCCTCGTCGTGGCTCCGTTCGTTGTGGGAGCTTTTGGGCGACGGGCGCGGCTTCGTCGACAACCTGCAGCGCCAGATGCTGTTTTCGGATATGGTCGCGCGTCTCGATGATGTCGACCTGCAGCCGCTTTCGCGCAGCCAGGGCACGGTGCGCATGCTTGCGCGCATGGCCCGCGATGTGCTGCCGGGCGTGGCGGGGACGGGCGCCGAGCGCCGCAGCGGTGGTGCGGACCAGCCATGTCCCAAAAGCGACGCCGAGGCGCGCGTGTTTGAGCTGCTGCGCGCCTACGCGAGCGGTTTGGACCGCCGCGATATGGTCGAGCCCTGCGAGGCGGCTGACATGATGGCCAGCGTCCTGGCCGATAATCTGCCCGCCTGCGCTCGCGCCGTTTGCGTGCGCGGCGTCACGTCGTTTACGCACGGCCTGCTCGAGCTGCTGTCGGCTGTGGCGAACCATGGGGGAGAGGTCGTCGTGTTGCTCGCTCGCGAGCAGGCTGCGATGCGCGAGGAACTGGCTGCCGCCTTTGACGCTCGCGGCGTGCTGTTTGAGGTCGCGCCGCTAGGGGAGGATGCTGCCGCGTCCCAGGCCACCCCTGAGCCCGTCGCTCGGCCCGCCTTTATGGAGGTCGCCGGCCCCCATGCCCGTGCCCATGCTTATGTGGATGCAATCGAGAGTTTGGTGCAAACGTGCGAGGACGCTGTGCCGCACGATGATGCCGCATCGAACGACGGCCCCGTGCGCGTGCTCGTGGTTTCTGCCCGGGCGCCCCAGCTGTTTGGTGAGCTCGCCGCCCGTTTGGCCGCGCGCCACATTGCGGCCGAGACAACCGAGTTCACGGCGTTTTCCCAGTCCATCGCGGGCAGGCAGTTCACGGCGCTCGCCGATCTGATCGAGCGCATGAAGGCCGCCGACGAGGGCACCGCCTCCAAGACCGAGTGGTGGCCCGCGCCGGAGCTCACCGACTGGATTTACAGTCCGCTTTCGGGTGCCGATGCCGCCAGCGCGCGTAGCTTCGATAAGAACATGCGCCTGTCGCGCAGCAAGACCACTGCGGGCGTCAAGAGCCTGCTGCAGAGTGTGCAAGGCCAGGTGAGGGGTGCGCGCAAGGCAGCGAGTGACGAAAACTGGTTTAAGAACGTGCCATGCGTGGTCTCGGATGTGTTCCAGGCGCTATGGCGCGACAAACCCGTGACGGCGCTCAAGGCCATGCTCGCGGTTGCCGAGGCGCTGCCCGACCGCGCCCTGGGCGGCCTTGACGGCCAGGCTCGTCGTCAGGCAGAGATGGCCCTGCTGCGTCATGCCATCGACATCCTTATGAATGACGCTCGCGTGCTCGACGTGTCGCAAGCCGCAACTGTGCCCGTGCTCGACGGCGTCCGCACCAAGGTGGATAAGCGCAGCGCCGCCTACGATTACGAGACCTACGAGGTCGACCGCACGCCGCGTGCCCAGGTGCGCTTTGCGTCGCTTGCCGATGCGGCGGCCCTGCGTTCCGGCAGCTACGATGCCGTCTTGTTTGCCGATGTCGACCTGGACAGTTATCCGCTTTCGCACGAGGAGGGGCCGCTGGCCACGCTGACGGCGAGCCTTGGTCGCGAAGGCGTGGCGCTTGAACCTGCGGCCCTGCTGCGCGTGCGCTTTGGCCGCGCGATGCAGGCGGCACATGGTCCGGTTGCACTTGCCCGCGTGACGCATGATCGCCAAGCACGCGAGTGCTATCCGGCAGCCGTGTGGACCGAGCTGCGAGCGCACGCCGAGGCCGCTGGTGCCGTCAAGGTTGCGCGCGTGGGCGAGGGCGATATCGTCGCCGACTTTGATCCCGCGGCTGGCGAGGGCCTCGAGTGCAAGCGTGTCGCATGCGAAGCTCCTCAGCATCTGAGTGCCGATGCCGTGCCGTACCTGGTCCTGCGTCGTCGTGACGGCGAGGGCGAGGATGCGCCGCTCGTGCCACGCCTGACGTCCGCCTCGCAGATTGAGGCGTACTCGACGTGCCCGCTGTGCTGGTTTGTGTCGTATCGCGTGAAGCCCCAGTCCATCGACGCGGGCTTTGGCAACATGGAGAAGGGCAACTTTGTCCACGACGTGCTGGAGCATCTGCATGCCCGTCTGCCTCAGGAGGGCATGGAGCGCGTGACGCCCGAGAATCTGCCGCGCGCGCAGGAGTTGCTGCGCGAGGTCTTTGACGAGACGTTGGCCGAGCACGCCGGCAAGCGCGGTACGGAGGGCCCGCTGGTGCCGCTCTCTCCGGTGGAGGAGCGCCAGGTGGCCGAGATCTTGCCGCAGCTGGAGGGCGTGCTCGCCTACGAGTCCGAGGCACTTGCCCCCTTTGCCCCGCGCTACCTGGAGTTCGCCTTCAACGAGCTCAAGGTCGAGTATGCCGGTTGGCCGCTTGGCGGGCGCATCGACCGCGTGGATGTGGACGCCGAGAACCGCGCCGTGGTGATCGACTATAAGCACCGCACGGGTGTTGAGGAGTTTAAGCTCGCCGATCCTACGGTGCGCGACGAGGAAACGGGCGCGGCGCCCATCGACGATCCGCGTTGGTTGCCGCCCCATACCCAGACGCTCATCTACGCCCAGGCCATGCGCCGGGCGCTGGATTTGGACACCCGCGCGGCGCTCTACTTTTCGACCAAGGGCGGCAAGCCGGCGTTGCGCGGTGCCGCGAGTGCCGAACTGCTCGAGGAAGAGCGCGGCGACGGTCGCATCCCGGGCCTTAAGAAAGGTTTCCCCGGCGAGGGTGGCAGCATGGACTTCGACGCCCTGCTCGATCGCGTGGAGGCCGGCATTGCCGAGCGCCTGCGCGAGCTCGAGGCAGGCAACGTTGCCGCCGTCGACCCGACGTCGGCTCAGGCCGCGCATGCGCGCTGCTCGTATAACCACGAAGGAACGTTTGTAAGGAGGGACGTGTAGGCCATGGATCTTTCGACTTTGATGCCGCAACAGCTGCAGATCGTCAAAACGCTCGACCGTCCGCTGTTTGTCTCGGCGGGCGCCGGTTCGGGCAAGACCTTTACCCTCACGCGCCGCATCGTCTACGCGCTCTCGCCCGAATCCGGTCCGTTCGTCGAGCATCTGGACCAGGTGCTCGCCATTACCTTTACCAAGGACGCCGCGGCCGAGATTCGAGACCGCGTGCGCCGCTCGCTCATCGACGAGGGCATGGACGAGGAGGCCCTGACCGTCGACGACGCATGGATCTCGACGATTCACGGCATGTGCTCGCGTATCTTGCGCGCGCATGCGCTGGAGCTGGGCATCGACCCCGAGTTCACGGTGCTCACGGATACCGACGAGCTCATGGATCAGGCTGTTGAGCATGTGCTGGCCCGCGCGACGGCACCCGATGCCGCACCCGAGCTCGCCGCTTCGCTTAAAAGTCTCTACGCCTGGTATCCCATGGCGGGCGAGGGCGGTCCCTTTGGCGCCGGCACGACCATCAAGGGCCTGGTGCGCGAGCTGCTGGAGCTCTCGAGCCAGCTGCCGGGCGGTATGGACGACGTGTGCGTGGCGCGTGGGCAGGCCGACACCTCGGCGCTCGCCGACGCCTATCGTGCGGCGCTCGGCGCGAGCAAGGCCGCGACCGAGAAGGCACAGGTGGCACTCGATGCCATCGACGCGTTCGAGGCCAGCGGCAAGACCATGACCGATGCGGCGCGACTTATGATGTCGTGCACCATGCCGCGCGCGAGCAAGGCGTTCCCCAAGGAGCAGGTCGAGCTGCTCAAGGCCGAGGCCGCCGATGCGTTTATCAATATCGTGCTGGCCTGCGGTGGCCCGGCGCTCGATGCGCTGGTGGACTTGGCCCGCTCCGTCGAGGCCGAGTACCGCGCGCTCAAGGCCGGCCAGTCTGCCCTCGATAA
>CAKUCJ010000129.1 GCA_934643435.1 uncultured Collinsella sp. | reverse complement strand
CGACGCATGACATCGACCATGGTCAAGCATTCAATAGTTTCAAAGCCATCGGCGGCGAGAACGGCAACGCTGGGCATGAGAATTCCTTTCATAGGCGGCATACAATTAGCCGTCTTATACCCCGAAGGCCTACACTTGCCACGCTCAATCGCCGAATGATTTTTCCGGGCAATGGTTAAGTGGCTAGTTGCGCTTGAGGTGGACGACGGTTTCGCAGTGGAAGGTCTGCGGGAACAGGTCGACCGGCGTGATCTTGACGGGGGAGAAGGTGCCTTCTTCGACAAAGCGTTTGAGATCGCGCGCCAGGGTGGCCGGGTCGCAGCTCACGTAGGCGACATCGCGGGCGCTCGTGCTGGCGATAAGGTCGATGGCCTCGGGCGCCAGGCCTGCGCGCGGCGGGTCGACCACCAGGACATCGGCATCCTGATCGGGGAACTCGCGCACGGCGTCGCCGCCGATGACGTCGACGTTATCGAGCTTGTTGATCTCCAAGTTGCGGCGCAGGTCACGCACTGCCGGGCCATAGGCCTCGACGGCGGCGACAAAATCGCAGCGGCGGGCGAGCGGCAGGGTAAAGGTGCCGGCGCCACAGTACAGGTCCACGGCCAGTTCGTCTTCCTGCGGGTCGAGCGCTTCCATGACGAGCTCGATTAAAATCTCGGCGCCCTTGGTGTTGACCTGGAAGAATGACGGGGCAGACAGGCGCATCTGGCCGTCGGCGATATTCTCGGTCCAGGAGCCCTCGCCGGCGAGCATCTCGACCTTGGAAACGCGGCGGGCTTTCTTCTCGCCCTTGCTCATCACGCGCACGATGCTCGTGGGATGAGCGGCGTCTGCCAGCACGCGGGAGACCTGCGAGCGCGGGAAAGAGCCCGTGGGCGTCCATAGCGCCACCTCGAGCGCCTTGGTGCGACGCGAGGCGCGAATACCCACGCGCTCAAGGCCAAGGTCATGGCTGCCGCTCAGATAATTGAGTGCGCCGACGACCGATTTGAGTGCCTTGGGGAAGCGTTTGTCGAACAACGGGCACGAATCAACGGTCACGATCTTGCTGGGGTCGACGCCGTGCATGCCAAGACGCACGCGGCCGTTGACAACGGTCGGCTCGAGCTCGATTTTATTGCGGTAGCCCCAGTCGTCCTTGGTACGACGGATAGGCTGTACCAGCTCATCGACCTGATCGGGGCTGAACTTGCCGATGCGCTCGAGCGTGGAGCGCAGGTTTTGCTCCTTGGCGGCAAGCTGCGCGGTGCGCGAGAGATTGCCCCACGAGCAGCCACCGCAAATACCCACGAAGGGGCAGGGAGGCTGGATGCGATCGGGGCTCGGCTCCAGAATCTCGGTGGTGCGGGCGCGCATAAACGACTTGCCGTCCTGCACGATCTCGGCCTCGACGGTGTCGCCTGCCACGGCGCCCTGGACAAAGACGGCCTTGCCGTTGTCGGCGTGCGCCAGCCCGTCGGCGCCGTACGTCATCGATTCTATGGTGAGCTTCATATTCCTGCCTGTCATTCGCGTTGTTGTCCGCAACCATGGTAGCAGGGAAAAGCGCCCCGCATCCGAGGCTTTCCTCAAATGCGGGGCGCTTCTACAAACCGCTTCTACAAACGTCTATTTGGTCTTGCCGGTAATGAGCGTCTTAAGGCCTAGCCCGATCAGGCCCAGCCCCATGCGCACGCGACCGGGGCGATGGCGCTCAATGGCCTTGGCCTTGCCAGCGGGCTTCTCGCGACGGGCACTCGTCTCGGACGCGGGCTTAGCGGCCTGCGGCTCGGGCTGAGGTGCGGGCTCGGGCTCAATGACGGTTGCCTGGACCTTCTGGACCTTGGGCGCTGCCGGCTGCGGCTCGGGGGCAGGAGCGGGTTCGGGCTCCGGCGCAGCTTCCACCGTAGTCTGCGGCTCAGCAACGGGCTCGGGCTCTGCCGCGGGGGAAGCGACGGCAGCTTCCGGCTCGGTAGCAGGCTCGATAACTGCCTCGTGCCCAGCCTGAATAGTCTCCTCGGCCACACGTTCCTTTTCCTGGGCACGCTGCTGCGCGGCGGCCTCGGCATTACGATACGCGCGCTCCAGCAGGGCTTCCTGCGAGTTAAAGGGCTTCTCGCCCTCCTTGCGTTCTACGGGGACCCAGGTGCCGTCGCTCGTGAGACTGCGGGCCTTTACGTTGTCGCGCAGCTGCATGCCCATGTACTCGTGCACGAGGGCGCGGCAGGTGGGGTCGAGCACGGGGAAGGCGATCTCCACACGGTGCTCGGTGTTGCGTGTCATCATGTCGGCCGAGCTCAGGTAAATCATGTCCGAGTCCACGCCAAAGGCGTAAACGCGGGCGTGCTCCAAAAAGCGTCCGACGATAGAGCGGACGTGTACGTTCTCGGTCTTGCCCGGAACACCCGGCTTGAGGCACGAGATGCCGCGGATGATCATATCTACGCGTACGCCAGCGCACGACGCCTCGGCAATCTTGTCGATGACCTCGCGGTCGGTGAGCGAGTTGAGCTTAAAGAACACGCGGGCGGGCTCGCCGGCAAGGGCGCGCTGGATCTCGCGGTCCAGACCGCGCATGATGAGCGGCTTGAGGCCCACGGGCGCCACGCCCAGGAAGCGGTAATCGCCGCGCAGGTTGCCCAGCGACAGGTTGCGGAAGAACAGGTTGGCGTCCTCGCCGATGCCGGGATGGGCGGTCATGAGCATAAAGTCGCTGTAGAGCTTGGCTGTCTTCTCGTTAAAGTTGCCGGTGCCCAACAGCGTCAGGCGTGTAAGCGCCATGCCCTCGCGATAGGTGAGCTGGCAGATCTTGGAGTGGCACTTAAAGCCCTCGGAGCCGTAGATGACGGTACAGCCGGCCTCTTCCAGACGCTCGGCCCACTCGATGTTGTTCTGCTCGTCAAAGCGGGCGCGGAGCTCCATGAGCACCGTGACCTCCTTGCCGTTCTCGGCGGCATCGATGAGAGACTCGCACAGGCGGCTCTGCTTGGCCACGCGGTAGAGCGTGATGCGCAGCGAGATACACTCGGGGTCGTAGGCTGCCTCGTGAACCAGGTCCAAGAACGGGTTCATGGCCTCATAGGGATAAAAGAGAAGCTTGTCGTGCTGCAGCACCTGTTCGCGGATGGAGCGGTTCATGTCGATGGTGGGGTTGGGCTGCGGCTTAAACGGCGTAAAGAGCAGCTCGTTGCGCAGGTGCTCGGGAATCTTGCCCTCAATGCCAAAGACATAGCCCAGGTTGAGTGGAATATCGCAGGTAAAGACCGAGCGGCGCGAAAGCTCGAGTGCCTTGCGGATGGTCTTGAGCGTTTGCTTCTCGAGCGAACCCGAGACGGCGAGTACTACCGGCTGCAGACGCAGGCGCTTCTTGAGGATGCGCTTCATGTGCTGGCGGTAGTCCTCTTCCTCCTCGACGCCCTCGCCGTCCGGATCGATGTCGGCGTTGCGGGTGACGCGGATGAGCGCGCGGTCGAGCGGCTTATAGGAGCCAAAGCAGCTGTCCAGGCAGGCGAGGATGACGTCCTCGAGCAGAATGTAGGAGTAGGTGCCGGTGGGCGAGGGAATCTCGACCACGCGGTTCATCGAGGCAGGAATCTCGATCAGGCCCAGCAGGCTTTCCTCGTCGGTGACGCCGTCCAGGCCGCAGGCCAGGTAGAGTGCGCCGTTGCGCAGGTTGGGGAAGGGGTGGCGCGGGTCAATCACCAGCGGTGAGATGACCGGCGACACGTAGGCCTGGAAGTAGCGGGTGACAAAGGTGCGCTCCTCGGGCGTAAGCGAATCGACACGTGCGCGGTGAACGCCCAGGGTGTCGAGCTTGCCCTCGATGTTCTTAAAGATGGACTCCCAACGGGTAAGGAGCCCGGGCAGCTCTGCCATGACAGCATCGACCTGTTCGGAGGCGGTCATATTGCTCTTGTTGTCGACAGGCTGCTTTTTGAGCTCGGCCAGGTCGGACAGGCCACCCACGCGCACCATGAGGAACTCATCGAGGTTTGACTCGAAGATCGAGACGAACTTAAGGCGCTCGAACAACGGCACGGACTCATCAAAAGCCTCGTCGAGCACACGGTTGTCAAAGCGTAGCCAGCTGAGCTCTCGGTTCTGCGTGTACGAGAAGTCGCGCGGCGGTTTGCGCAGCTTTGCGGCGGCTTGCTTTTTTTCGATTTTGCTCGGCATATGCATCTGTCCGTTCAGTCCCCGCAGGGGACGGTAGCCTATCACTATTCAGTATTGTCTCAATTTAGTCGACTTGTGGCACGGACGTATTGTGCGAACGGTATCTTTACCTACTTCTTACGCTGTCAAGGCATGCAACAGACTACCCGAACCGCTTTGAAAACAATCTATATCCATACTCAACTGGTGAGGATGTATGAATAAGAATGATTGCGAGCTGAATATAATCGATTCCAAATCGAATCATGAACAAATGACATATATATGCAGAAAACCGTTTTAGCTATGCAATTCCTAAACATGAAAATATTTGTGCAATCTGGCTGAATTCCTTAGAAAAAAGAACGTTTACCTTTGAAAACCTGCTTTAGAGAACTGAAGTGCATCATGGAGGAATCATATGCGATATACCGTTCATCGCACTTTGCTGACCGTTCGGGGGCGAGGTGGAATTGCGGGTGGTATTTGGATATAACTAGAGCTGTCAGCAAGCAGCGTCCCATACGGAGGGGCGCTGATACATTCGGCCAGTAAGGCCCGAAAGAAAGGTAGGAGGCCATGACGAAAGGTCTGCACGTGC
>CAKUCJ010000128.1 GCA_934643435.1 uncultured Collinsella sp. | reverse complement strand
ATGGTCGAGGTTTGGATTTCACCTGTAACCTTTCTCTTGACCCTCATTAACCGCAGTAACTATAGCATCAGCATCGCCCTGCGGCACCGAATTTATGCGCTGCACATCGCAGGCATACCAAACGCTGACGCATCCGTGACATAGGGCTGGACTGACACGGTTGATCTACTCTGTGGTGTCGTCATCCTCGGCGAGCTGGGGGAAGACGGCGTCTTTGGGCATCGTGACCTTCGTGAGCGAGGTGAGCTTCTTGCTCAGCGACGTGTCCGTCTTGACCAGGTCGCTCAGCGTCACAATCTTGTAGCCGTCGGCAATAAGGCCGTCGATGATCTGCGGCAGCGCCTCGAGCGTCTGCTCGGCGCATTCATCGCTATCGGTCAGCAGCACGATATTGCCCGGCGTCACCGAATCGAGTACCGTCGAGACCTGCTCGTCGGCGCCGTTGAGCAGCCAGTCGCCCGAATCGATATTCCACGAGACCACGGCGGACACCAGGTCCATCGCATCAATCCAGTTTTGCTCGTCAAAGGCCGCGTAGGGAGCACGCAGCAACATCGTCGACGTTCCGGTCGCGGACTTGATCGCCTCGGTGCCTTTCGAGATTTGCTCGCGCACCGCATCGCGGTCCTGGCCCTTGAGCGACTCGTCGCTGTAACTGTTGGAACCGATCTCGCACCCGGCATCTACAATCGCCTTGGCCGTGGCAGGCGAGGCCTCGGCCGCATCGCCCGACAGGAAGAACGTCGCGGCGACGCCCTTTTCCTTGAGCACTTGTAAGATTTGCTTGGTCGCGCCGCTCGGGCCCTCGTCAAACGTCAGCGCCACGTACTTTTCGTTGCCCTTGGGCGCCACGCTTACGCACTCGACCACGCAATCGGTGGCGGGCACGACCTCGCCGCGGTCCCGCGTCTTGCCCGACTGCTCGCCGACCCATACCTCGGAGCGACCCTGAACGCCCCAGGTCTTAACGTACTCGATAGCGCCCGTACCCTCGACCGTCAGCTTGGGCTCGATAGTCGTCGCCTGAACCTCGTGCTTCTCGTAGGTATTGCGGCCGTCTTTGACCGTTATCTTCTCGCCGCCCGTAAGCTCGCGGCTTTTCCACTTGCCCTGCTTTACGCGCTTGCCGTCCACCTTAACCGACAGCTTTTCGCCGCCATGGCGGGTAAGCACGCTGTCGTCAACGGCCAGCAGGTCGCCGGCATCGTAGGTTTCGGTCAGTTCCTGGTCGTCGATAAGATTTTGCAGCGTTGAGCCCACGCGCACCGCGGTCTCCTGGCCGTTGAGGATGACATCCACGCTACGGTTGACGTAGCCCACGACGGCGGCGATAAACAAAACGAGCGCGCAACCCACGGCGATAAGCGCGTAGGGCAGACGAGACGGACGACGGGGCGTACGGCTGTTGCCGATGCGAGCGCTGCGGTCGCTAAAACCACGGCTATGGTTGAGGTACATCGCGCCAGGCTTACGGCGGCGCTTACGTTGACCACTGGGCAGCTGCCCCAGGTCGCGGCGCGCCGTCGGACGCGCACCCGAGTGCCCGTTTGAATATGATCCGTTTTGGCGCATGTGCCCTCCCCCATAAACACAGCAAGCCGGAGCAACAGGTCTCCGGCTTGCCTCCCATCGTTTGGTACGTCGCTATTTATGAGCTTTCGACGAGCCTCCGCTCGCCTTTTGGTATTCGTCCTTAAAGGCCTTGAACATGCCGCGTGTCTTGCCGAGCTGCTTGCCCAGCGCGCGACTGCCCTTGTCCACGGCGACCGAACCCTTGTCATCGAGCACCTTGGCGCCCTTTTTGACCTTGTCGCCCACCACGACACTTGCCTCAGCAGCCTTGGCGGCCGCACCGCCCGAATACCCGAGCGACTTGACCTCGTCCGAGACGATCATCGCGCCGTCCGCATAGCCGCGCAGCATCGTCAGCGGCATCTGCGTGTCGCCGACCAGCACGCTCGAAGCGGTGCCGGCGGTTACGTAGAACGCCTGAACGATGCCGGAACGCGGCTTAAACTCAACGTCCGAGCAATAGCCCACGACATCGCCCGACTCCGTGCGCACGTCCATGCCGACCCAGATGATGCAATCGTCCAGGTTGATGTCGAGGCGCTTGGCAGCAGCGGCATCGTAGGTGCCCTTGACGTCATCAACCGCAATGGCGCCCTCGTAGACGCCAATGGCATCGAGCGCCACAAATCGGTCGGGGCGCTCGATCATGCCCGCGATATCGGACTGGCGAACCATAAAGCCCACCACGCGCGTGCCGCCCGGGGTAAAGACCGGAAAGTGAATCTTGCCGAGCTTTTTAGGGCTGCGCGGCGTGCCGTCCTTTTTGGTGCGCTTGTCCTCGGTGGGCTTGCGATAGATCTTGGCGCCGACAAAATCCCCGGCGCGCATTATGCCTCGGTCGAAGGCTCCGCGGCCTCGGCGTCAGCCTCGACGGCGTTCTCGACCACGACGTCGGCGGCGGGCGTCACGTTGCCGCCCGAGATGGCGTCGTTGAGCTGCTCGCGCAGCTGGTCCATGCGCTCGCGGGCCAGGTCGACCTTGGCGCGCAGGTCATCGGTCTTGGCGTCGACCATCGGACCAAAGTCGTTGACCGCGGCACGGGCCTCCTCGGCACTGTGCTCGTAGGTGTCACGCATGTTGTCCCAGGCATCGTTGGCGATATCGGCAGCCATGGCGCGGGTCTCGGCACCCGAGCGCGGGGCCAGGGCAACGCCGATGATAGCGCCGGCGGCAGCACCAAAGAGCGCACCGGAGACAAAGCTGAAAGTCTTTCCCATGATCATTCCTCTCCTGCGGGCACCTCAATGCCCACCGTTTGAATGCTGTCCATTATACCCGCAGCGCAACACTTGCCGTTCCGCTCATCTGCGTACGGTAAAAGCGCAGGTACATGATGGCGATAAGTGAGTGAACCTACTCCTGGGGCATGGTGGGCATGGCCATCGTGGCGGCCGGGTCCTCACCGGCACCGTCCACGAGCGGCAGGCTGCCCTCGTGTGCCGAGCCGGACGGAGCCGTTGCCGCGCCGCCAAAGACGGCCGCGGAGGCCTCGTGGTTCTCGGCGACCGCACCCTCGGTATCGATTGCCATCTGCGGCTCGTCGTCAAAGTTAGGGACGCCCTGGGGCTCGGCGGAAACAGGCTCGGCGGTGGCATCGACAACAGGCTCGGCGGCGTCGGCGGCAGGAGCGTCGCCCTCGACCGCATCCTCGGCCATGTCCTCGCCATTCGCAGCGGCGACGGCCTCGTGCGGATCCTTGCCCTCGGCCTCGGCACGCATGCCCAGCACCAGGTTGCGCAGGCCCGCGACCGTGCCGTCCACATCGGGGGCCGGCTGGTCGGCGTGCAGGTATGCCCAGTCCATCATAAAGGTCGCCGACGACAGCGCGCCAATGGCCAACGCGTCGTCGGGGCACGAAAGCTCGACCTCAAAGACACGCTCGTCATGCTCGCTCACGCGCGTGCGCCCGCACGAGATGCTGCCGGCGAGACCGGTCTCGTTCATGAGCTCAACCGTCACGTGCTCCAGCAGGTGGCAGAGCTCGGTCTGGCCCATGCAGTCCTGGAACTCGCGGCCCGAGTCGCCCAGGCACAGGTGCTTGGCAATCGCCGGCACCAGATAGTACACGCGCGCCGTGGCCTCGATATCCTCCGAGGTCATGAGCGGCATGCCGGGGTTCACCAGCACATGCGCGCAAATCTTGTCCTCGCTGACGGTGACCTTAAGGATGTTGAACAGGCCTGCCATAACTCTCCCCTACTCGTCCTTGTCCTACTCGTCGCCGTCGTGCGGATCCGCAAGACCCGCGCCCGACGCCGCCGGCTTTTCTGCCGAGGACTCGGAATCCTTCTTATCGGTTTCGGCCGGAGCGATCACGCGAATGAGCGAGATGCGCTGGCCACGCATCGACTGCACCTTAAACTTGTACCCTGCAACCTCAAACACCTCTCCGATGTCGGGCACCGAGTCACAAAGCTCCAAAATCCAGCCGGCGATGGTCTCATAATCATCGCTTTCCTCGAGCGGCCAACCAAGCTCAATCGCGTCATCGCACGAAAAACGCCCATCGACGAGCCACTCGCGGCGCGAAAGGCGCGTGAGGTACTTGTTGTCGGGATCGAACTCGTCCTCGATCTCGCCGACGATCTCCTCGACGATGTCCTCGATGGTGATGATGCCGGCCGTGCCGCCGTACTCGTCCACGACCACCACGATCTGGTCGTGCGAGGTCTGCATCTCGGACAGCAGCGGCAGGATGTCCTTGGTGTCGGGCACAAAGGTGGCGTCGCGCAAAAAGCCGGCGATGGGCTGACCGCCCTTGCCGTCGAGCGCAGGCTGAATCAGGTCCTTGATGTGCGCGATGCCGGCGACGTTATCGGGATCCTCGTGGTAGACGGGGATGCGGCTAAAGCCGGTTTGACGCATGGTGGACAGTACGTCGGCGACCGTCTCGTCGTCCTCGCACATGGTGGTGTCCACGCGCGGCACCATGACCTCGCGGGCAACGGTGTCGCCCAGGTCGAAGATCTCGTGAATCATGCGTTTTTCCTCGTCGAGCAGATCATCCTGCTCCGAGACCATGTACTTGATCTCTTCTTCCGAGACGTTCTGGCGATCGTCGGCGCTCTTGATGCGCAGGATGCGGGCCAAGCCGTCGGAGCAGGCGCCGGTCAGCCACACGAGCGGGCGGGCAATCTTTTGGAACACGGAGAGCGGCCCCACGACCT
>CAKUCJ010000127.1 GCA_934643435.1 uncultured Collinsella sp. | reverse complement strand
CGTAAAAAAATACCCTCGGGGACGAGGGTATTTGGCTCTACAAGGCCACCAGATGCGATTTAAGGCTCTTTTTTGCTTTGTGCGCCCTTGGCCCACTCGGCACTGGCCCTCATGGCGTTCTCGAGGGCCTCGCGCAGTTTTTGGTCTTCGATGGGTGCCACTTGGCGCTCAATCTCAGCGCGCTCGGTATCATCCAGATCGGCATGCGGGGCCGGCGGGCGCTCGGCCACGGCCGGACGTAAGCGCTCCCTGGCGGCCGGCGGCGTGTGACCGGGTGCGGTCGTTTTGAACACCAGGCCGTCCACATGTGCCCCGGCGCGCTCCATACGTGCGCGGATAATCTCGCGCAGCAGCGTCATCTCCTGCGTCCATGAGGGCGAATCGAGATATACCAGCAGCTCATTAGACTCGGGCAGATAGCGCAGGCCCGTCACATGGCGCCCCTCGCGCGTGCCCGAACACACGGCATTCCATGCGCGATAGACCGCGCGCGACTCCTCGGCGGCCTCCATCTGCGCACGGCGCTCGGGTGTCGCCGCGGCCAGAATGCGCTGGCGCTCGGCATCCAAAAAGCCGCCAAAGGCAACCGTGCCGTTTTCACGCTCGTAATTAGCACGCCTCACCCATGCTCACCACCTTGGCTCGATCGAGCAGGTCATCGGTAAAGTATCCCAAGTTGGTAGTGGTAATGACCGTCTGGATGTCGTCACCGATCAGTTGCAAAAAAGCGGCACGGCGCTCACCGTCGAGCTCGCTCATCACGTCGTCCAAAAGCAGCAGCGGCGCGGTGCCCAGGATATCGCGGGCAACCGCCACCTCGGCCACTTTCCACGCCAGCACCAGCGTACGCTGCTGGCCTTGGCTGGCAAACGAGCGGGCAGACCGCCCCGCCACGCTAAACTCGATCTCGTCGCGATGCGGACCCACGAGTGTCACGCCGCGGCGCATTTCCTCGTCGGCGTGCTCGTCGAGGGCCGCGAGCATACGTTCGTACGCCCAGTCTTTAAACTCTTCGCGTGTATCGGTTTGGGGCAAATCCCCCAACGTGGACACATAGGACACGTTGGCGTCCTCGCCGGACGCCACCTGCCCATACGTGGCGCGCACATGGCCCGCCAGCCGGTCGAGCAAGGCCAAGCGATGCACAAGCAAGGCAGACCCGGCGCGGGCAATGGAGTCATTCCACGCGCCGAGCATCTCGCGGCAGCACCAGTTCTCCTTGAGAAGGGCGCTGCGCTGGGTCACGCAACGCCCGTAGGCACTTGCCAGATCGGCATAGCGCGCGCTCAGTTGCACGCCAAAGTCGTCGAGCGCGGCGCGGCGCACGTTGGCACCTCGCTTGACCATGTCCAGGTGGTCCGGGCAAAACAGCACGCTCGGCAGCACGCCGCGCACACCGGCGGCGGAGCATTTCTTGCCGTTGCGACTAAACGAGCGTTTGCTATCCTCCACACTCAGCCCCATGTCCAGCACGCGACCATCGCCCTCGAGCCTCAGCTGGACTCGGCATGAGCCCACGCCGTCATGCACCAGTTCGGTAGCGGTCGGGTGCCTAAACGAGGCGCCGCTCGTCAGCAGCTGCAGCGCCTCTATGAGATTGGTCTTTCCCGCCGCATTGGGCCCCGCGAGCACCGTCACGCCATCGTCCAGGACAAGGCGGTAACTATCGAAGCTGCGGTAGTGTGCGACGGAAAGATCGCGAGCGAACATGGCCATGGAGCGACCGCTAGATGCGAACCGGCATGACCAGGTACAAGTAGTTGATTTTGTCGTAGGACTTGAAGATGCCCGCCTGCGAGTAGCTCTTGAGCTCCAGCGTGATCTCCTTCTCCTTGGACAGGGCGTTTAGGCAGCCAAAGATGTAGTGGTAGTTGAAGGCGATGGTGCCTGACTCGCCCTCGGCCTCGACATCGATCGTCTCCTGCGCCAGATCCTGGTCATTGGAGATGGAGGACAGGCCCATCTGGCCGTTCTCGACGTCGATCTCGAACTTGACGGCGGGGTTGGCACTCGCGATAACCGCTACACGCTTGAGGGCGGCGCTGAAGGCAGCCACGTCGATCTTGACGCTCGTCACGCACGAATCGGGGATGAGCTGCTTGTAGTTGGGATACACGCCCTCGATACGGCGCGAGACGTAGGTGGTGTTGCCGGCCTCAAAGACGACCTGGGTGTCGGTGGCACCGATCATGATGGTGGCCTGGCTGGCCATAATGCTCAGAGCGTCGTTGAAGGCGTCGGCGGGAACGTTGAGCTCAAAGGAGCCCTCGAGGGTCGAGGTCTCGACCTGCGTATCGCATACGGCAAGACGGAAGGAGTCAGTCGCCACCAGGCGCACGGTGTTGTTCTCGACCTTCATGTGTACACCGCCCAGGATGGGGCGGGCCTTGTCGGTCGAGGTGACGCGCCACACGCGGCCGACCATTTCGGACAGGACGTCGGTCGGAAGCTCAACGGCGCTCTCGATGGCATAGGCCGGAAACTCAGGGAAGTCGTTGGCGTCAAGCGTGTTCAGGCGAAAAGAGCTCTTCTCGCACCCAATCAGCACCTGGCGTTCAGACAGCTCAAAGGTGACCGGAGCGTCGGGGAGCGTCTTGGTAATGTTGGAGAGCATCTTGCAGGGGATAACCATCTCGCCCTCTTCTTCGACATGTGCCGCGATGCGATGACGAATCGAGATGGTGTAGTTAGAGGTCTGGAATTCCAAGATGCCGTCCTGCGCCTTAACGAGTACGCCCGAAAGGATGGGAAGGGTGGATGCCGAAGCGACTCCCTTCATTACGACGCCGATAGCTTGTGTAAGCGAGCTCTGGCTGACGGTGAACTTCATCTTTTAATACCTTTCTATAGATATAAATATCTTAATAATAGTAATAGCACTGACGAAACTGTTGATTACTCCCAAAGACGCAGGTCAGGCCCAGAAAGAGAATCGACAGTAGCCTGTGTGCAACAGGGGTCGTTTTCCACGTTCAAAACCTGCGCAAAACTTTTCATCACCGCGGGTCGGGTTTTAGACACCTTATGCCCGTGGTTTCGACAAGTTTTCAACAGGTGTCTCTATTTCCCTACGAGCGCAGTGTAATTTTGTCTCGTAGTGACTTGAGGTCCTCGGTGACGGTTCTGTCTTCCTGAATCATCTTCTGGACTTTTTTGTAGCTCGTGCTGACGGTCGAGTGGTTGCGGTTGCCAAATTCGGCACCCACCGCCGTGGTCGTCATCTCGCACATCTCAATCGCCAGATAGATGGCGATGTGACGCGCCTTGGCGATATTGGCGTTACGGCGCGGGCCGATGAGCTCCTCATGCGTTACGCCGTACTGCTCCTCGATGACGGACTGGACTGTCTGAACGTTGATCTTTTTGGCCGACGTGTCGAAGTACTGACTGGCGATGGTGTCGATATCGTCAAAGGTGAGCTCCCCGCCCTCGCGTTCGCGGTCGCCCGCCTCGCCGGCACAGCGCTCGCAGAAGCTCTCGAGCTCGCGGATGTTGGTGCCCGAGACCTCGGCCATGTGTTTAAAGTGCTCGTCGGTCAGGTGTCCGCCGTCGCCCCCGTAGGCCGCCAGCAGCGAATCATCGCCCGCCTCGGGCGCGGCGGCGATGGTGTTCTCGTAATAGCGCTGCAAGATCTTGTATTTCATCTCGTAACTGGGCTCTGCGACCAAGCAGAGCATTCCGGCATTAAAGCGGCTGGTCAAGCGCTCGTCCATGCTCAAGTCTTTGGGTGCGCGATCGGCTGCGATCACGACCTTTTTGTTGTTGCGGATGAACTCGTCCATGAGCTGGAAAAAGTAATCCACGCTCGCGCGCTTGCCGATAATGTTTTGGATGTCGTCGATGATGAGCACGTCCACGCCGTGGTATGCCTGCATGATGGGGGCGTTGCTCTTCTTTTGACGGTCGAACTCGGTCATCAGGTCGTCCAGGTACGCCTGGGAATTGGCATACTTGACCTTGATCTCGGGAGATTTCTCCGCGAGCTCATTTTTGATGGCGAGCAGCAAGTGGGTCTTGCCCAGTCCCGATTTGCCGTAGATGAACAGTGACGTGCACGTGCCGCGCTCGTCCGCCAGAGCGGCGAACTTGAGCGCCGAGCGATAGGCGTGGCTGTTCTCGGGGCCGTAGACAAAGTTCTCAAAGGTGAATTTTGAGTTTGCGGCGAGCGGGGCACCGTCTGCGTTCTGCTCCGCCGGCGCCGCCGGTGCCGCCGCAGGCGTAGCGGGGGCCGCTGCGTGCGCGGTCTTTGCCGGCGCGCCGCCCTTCATCTGATTCATCATGCGGCGGAAGTCGTCGGCCGAAAGCGTGTTCTTGATCGCAATGCCCGAGTCCTCGCCCGGCGTCGTGTCGTGGGCGATGGGCATATGCGTGACGGGCGCGGGCGTTGATGTCACCGGGCCCGACGGTGCCGCGGGCGCCTGCTGTGCCTCTCCCATGGTTTCACGGGAAACATCACCGGCCCTGCGCGCGGGTGTCGTTGCGGCTGCTGCGGTCGCAATCGGGGGAGCGGCGGGTGCTGCTGCGGCAGCGGAATCAGCCGTGGCACTCTGCGGCGCCACGATGTCGAGCGCGATCGGCGCAAAGGCGATTTCCTCTAGATAGGCCTCGATCGTCGGTTGGTGCTTTTTGAGCTGCGCGATGGCAAAGCGCGAAGGGGCCTCGATCGTGAGCGTGTCTTCGGTCAG
Organism: uncultured Collinsella sp.; assembly: GCA_934643435.1. Classification (GTDB taxonomy): domain Bacteria; phylum Actinomycetota; class Coriobacteriia; order Coriobacteriales; family Coriobacteriaceae; genus Collinsella. Next base: position 120 of record CAKUCJ010000127.1, on the reverse strand, counting down.
GCTCACGGCGCGCGACTGCCCCAGCATGTTGATGAGGCGTGCATCTTGGCCGTCGCGCTGGCAAAAGGCGATGGCATCCCCCAGGATGATGCTTGCTTCCTCGTCCACTGTCTCTCCCGT
>CAKUCJ010000126.1 GCA_934643435.1 uncultured Collinsella sp. | reverse complement strand
TTGGGAATCATGCCCTTGTCGACCTCGCCGCCGTAGAGCATCTCGTTGACCTCGTCGAGTGTCAGGTTAGAGATGAGCGAGTCCTTGTCGCTAAAGTCCTTGTACAAGCCGTCGACATCGGTCAAAAAGATCGCCTTGTGCGCGTGAAGCGCCGCCGCAACGGCACCGGCGGCGGTGTCGGCGTTGATGTTGAAGAAGCCGCCGTCCTCCCCCGCCGCAACCGTGGCGATAACGGGAATGTACTCGCTGTCGAGCAAGCGCTCGATGTAGTCGGTGTTGACGTGCGTGACTTTACCCACGCGACCAAGCTCGGGGTCGAGCGGCTCGGCGATAAGCGTACCGGCATCGCTGCCGGACACGCCCACGGCAAGGTTGCCGTGGTGGTTGAGTGCCGCGACCAGCTCCTGGTTGACCTTGCCGCCCAAAACCTCGCGCACGATATCCATGGTCTCCGGCGTGGTCACACGTTGGCCGTTCTTAAACTCGACGGGAATGTCGTAGTGGCTGAGCGCCTCGTTGATAGCCTTGCCGCCGCCGTGCACGATGACGGGGCGCATGCCGATAATCTTGAGCAGGACAATGTCGCTCATCACGTCACGGCGCAGCTGCTCGTCGACCATGGCGGCACCGCCGTACTTGATGACGACCGTCTTACCGGTCAGGTTTTTAATCCACGGCAGCGCCTCAAACAGCAGCTGCGCGGTTACTTCGTTGGATTCACTCGAGCGACAATCGCGTGCGAATTTCATAGTCTGCCTCGTCTTTCGTGTAGCCATTGAGCCACGCGCCTCCACTCGCAATTTAAGCGGGGTGCGCGGCACGCCTGGAGTCTAGGAACGGTAGTCACCGTTAATGGAAATGTACTCGTGCGTCAGGTCGCAGGTCCACACGGTGGTGGCAGCGTCACCCGTGCCCAGGTCTACCGAGATCACGATCTCGGGCGCCTCAAAGCGTCGCAACGCCTCGTCCTCGTCAAAGGGAACGGTCAGACCGTCACGGCAGACGGGCATGCCCATCATGTCGATGGAAACGTCTTCCTGGTTAAAGTGCACGCCGCACTTGCCGAGCGCCATGGCGACGCGGCCCCAGTTGCAGTCGTGGCCGGCAATGCAGGTCTTAACGAGTGGCGAGTTGGCTACGGCACGGGCGGCGGTATCGGCCTCCTCGTCGTTGAGGGCGCCGGCAACGTTGACCGTCACGAGCTTCGACGCGCCCTCACCATCGGCGGCGATATTGCGAGCCAGGCTCTCGCACACCTCGTGCACGGCAAAAGCCAGCTCATCAAAGGCATCAGTGCCCTCGACGATAGGATCGGCGTCTGCAGCCGCGGCGCCTGAGGCAAGCATGATGCAAGTATCGTTGGTCGAGGTGTCAGAATCGACCGTTACCTTATTGAAGGTCTGTTTGACGGTCGAGAGCAGCAGGGCGTGAAGCGCTGCCGGCTCGACGGGGGCGTCGGTGGTGATGACCGCGATCATGGTGGCCATGTTGGGCATGATCATACCCGAGCCTTTGCACATGCCGCCCACCGTATAGGCATTGCCCGCATGGCCCGCAGCCTCGCTACGATAGCGCACGGCATACTCCTTGGAGTGCGTGTCGGTCGTCATGATGGCGCGGGCGGCATCGGCGCCACCGTGGGCGGAGAGCGCCTCGTAGGCGGCAGGGACGGCAGTCTCGAACGTGTCGATCGGCAGAATTTGGCCAATCACGCCCGTGGAGGCAACCAGAATCTGCTGGGGTTCGCAGCCAATGACCTGCGAAGCAATGTTGCAGGTCTCGCGCGCACAGGCAAGACCGGTCTCGCCCGTCGCGGCGTTGGCGTTGCCAGAGTTGACCGAGATGCCGGCGATAATGCCATAGCCTTTGTCGGCACCACCCAGGTTGGCACGGCTCACCTGCACGGGCGCCGCGCAAAAGCGGTTGGTCGTAAACACGCCGGCTCCGGGACAGGGCTTATCGGGCACGACGAGCGCATAATCCAAGCGTTCGGGATTCTTGCGGAACCCAGCGTGGATGCCCACAGCCTTAAAACCAGCTGCCGCCGTAACGCCGCCCTTTACGGCACGGATCTTAACGTCAATCAACTCGGTATTCATCGTCTTTATGACTCCTTATATCAAATAAAAAACGGGCATCGCCTGGTGCGCCATGCCGATCGCAATCATGAGACCAGCTTAAAAGTGGCGCCCCACTCGATGCCCGACTACCAAATCGTTAACAATCGAATGTGCTACACCGGGCACGCCACCGTGGGCAAGCCTCGTCGCTCGTCAAACCCAAAGACGATGTTGGCGCACTGAACCGCCTGGCCTGCGGCGCCCTTGCACAGATTGTCGATGGCGCCCGTCGCCACCAGCACGCCCGCGCGTTTGTTGAGCGCAAGGCCGATCTGGGCAGCGTTGGTGCCGACGACCGAAGCCGTCTTGGGCTGCCGGCCGGCATCGAGTACGCGCACGAAGGTGCGGCCGGCATAGAACTGCTTGTAGTAGTCGACGACGTCCTCAAGTGCCAAGGTGTCGACAGCCTGCGGCGTAAGCGGCATCGTCACCGTGGAGAGCAGGCCGCGCTTGAGAGGTGCCAGATGCGGGGTAAAGACGATACGATCGGTCAGGCCAAGGATCTGCTCCATCTCGGGCGTGTGTCGATGCTTGCCCACGCCATAGGCCTCCAGGTTTTCGTCCGCGCTGCAAAAATGCGTACGGGCGTTGCAGGACTTGCCGGCGCCCGTCACACCGCTGATGGCATCGACGATCACGGGACCGCCCTGGGCAACCCAGCCGGCGCGCACGGCAGGCGCGGCGGCAAGGCTCGTTGCGGTGGGATAGCAACCGGCGCAGGCGATCAACACGGGCTTGTCCGCGGCATGGTCGGCTGCGGCGGCCTCCAAGTCCTGGCAGAACAGCTCGGGCAGGCCGAAGGCGCGGGTCTTGAGCAGATCGGGGCTCGTGTGCTCGACGGCATACCAGGCCTCGAACACGGCCGGGTCGCTCAGACGGTAATCGGCCGAAAGGTCAAAGCAGGAAACGCCTGCAGCAAGCAGGGCGGGCACCTGCGCCATAGCAGCCGTGTGCGGCACGGCCAAGAAGACGGCGTCACAGGATTTGAGCTCGGGAGCGTCGTGCGTCGTGAAGACAAGATCGCTCACGCCGGCAAAGCTCGGATAAACGGCAGACAGCGGCTGCCCAGCATCGGCGTTAGACGTAATGGCGACAAGTTCAAACTCGGGATGGCCGAGCACGAGGCGAATAAGCTCGGCACCGGCATATCCCGCAGCGCCGACAATTCCAACCTTTAAAGACATATCAGACTCCTTGTCTGCAGTTTATGCACCAATGCGCATCCCGCAGCCGTCGTTATGAAGTGGGTTGAAACTTTAGCACCAAAAGATGCATGAATACGTAAATAGCTTGCATATTCATGCATTGAAACAATCCCGACACATTCGCTCGAAGGAATTGACAAAAAGAAGCGGGCCCCGCAATGACCGACACGCCTTACGGCGCCGGACAATACGGGGCCCGCCCATGTTGCAATTAAATTGTTGGGATGAGCCTGCCTGACTAGAGCTCGACCGGCACCCATTCGTCGTGGTTGCAGATAAAGGCCTCGGGTTCCTCGACGCTAAATAAGACAAGCGTGGGATCATCAGGTCCCTCATAGTGCTCGCTCAAGCGCTCCAGATGCTTCCATCCGGCCTCACGCATTTCGTCCGAAGCCCGGTCGTCCAGACCCGCGCGCCCGCGCAGAATCAACCACCCATGGCCAGGCCACCAGCTCGTAGCCTCAAAGCGCTGATTTTGCAGCAGCTCCTGCCACACATCCTTGGTGCGCGCCGTCACAAACCACAGCTTGCCGTCCTGAATCTGCGCAAACGAAAACGGACGCACATGCGGCTGCCCGTCCACGCTCGTCGCCAGATATCACGCCGGCACCGACGTCAGATACTCCAGCACCGTATTCAATCCGTCCACGTATCCTCCTGTCACCAGTCCATTTGTGCGAATTAGAGCTCGAGCTGCTCCTCGCTGCCATCGATATCGCAGAAGCGCGCGGCGATATTGCGGATCGAGAAAAACGCGAGGCGGCCGTCGTCGGCACTCTCGTGATCCTCGCCGATGCCCACCATGTGCTTAAAGCCCGCCTGGCGCACCTTATCGCTCACGACCGCATCGTCTTCGAGTGCGGCCTCGCCGGTCAACACGATCCAGCACTCCCCCGGCTTCCAACCCGAGACCTCAAACTTGGGGTTCGCACTCAGCTCGGCCCACACATCCTTGTCACGCGAGGTGCAAAACCACAGCTTGCCATCATCGACCATGGCAAACGAGAACGGCCTTACGCGCGGCTGGTGCCCGTCGGCCACATCAGTCGTGGCCAGATACCATGCCGGAATGCGCCTAAGGTACGAACAGGCGCGCTCGAGTTGAGCCGTGCGATCGATATCGGTCATAGGGACCCCTTTCTTGCGCTCGAATCGAGCCTAGACGAGTTGAAGATTGACGACAATGACGCATGCGAGCAGTAGCACCGTCACCACCGCAGCCAGCGCGTCCCCGCGGCTAAATGCAAGCGTATGCAGGCGCGTGCGCCCTTGCTCGCCGTGATAGCAGCGCGCGTCCATGGCGGCGGAAAGCGTTTCAGCATGACGGAACACGCCCGCGAACAGCGGAATCGCCACGCTGCCGAGCATACGCACGCCACCGAGCGGACCACCCGTCACGCGCGCACCGCGACTTGCCTGCGCGTCCGCCGTCTGCTTCATCTCGGTGGCAAACTGCGGCATAAACCGCAGCGCAATACCCATGATCATGCCGAGCTCGTGTGCAGGAAGCCCCACGCGCGCAAAC
>CAKUCJ010000125.1 GCA_934643435.1 uncultured Collinsella sp. | reverse complement strand
AAGCCGGTCGATATTCAGACACTCCCGTTCCCCGGTTTCCCAACGGACATGCAGGCGCAGATCATGGTGCTTTCCGCTCTTGCCGACGGCAGCTCCGTGATTACCGAGAACATCTTCGAGAACCGCTTCATGTTCGCCTCTGAGCTCGTGCGCATGGGTGCCGATATTCGCATCGAGAGCCATCACGCCATGATCCACGGCGTCAAGGGCTTCTCGGGCGCACAGGTTACCTCGCCCGACCTGCGTGGCGGTGCCGCGCTTGTGGTTGCCGGCCTTATCGCCGACGGCATCACCGAGGTCTCGGCCATCCATCACATCAAACGCGGCTATGAGCAGTTTGTCGAAAAGCTGCAGGCGCTTGGCGCACATGTCGAGCATGCCACCGTTCCCGATCCCGTCATCTACTAATGCAGGTTGCCTATGTTTAACAAGAAGCCCCTAGCGGATAACACCCGAAGACCCTCGACCGGCGCGCAGGCCAAGATTTACAGCCGCGACAACGTCGCCCGCTATTCCGAGCGCGCCCGCCAGCGCCGTCGCGGCCGCACGGTTCGTCGCGTGGCCCTTATCGCTGTGCTCGGCGTGCTGCTAAGCGCCACGACCGCTGCCGGCCTGTGGTTTGCCACCATTATGGGCAAGCTCGGCGATTCCAACGTCATTACCGACAACCTGCGCCAGATCTTGGTCGATACCGATGAGGCAAAAGATCCGTTCTACGTGCTGCTTCTTGGTACCGATGGACGTCCGGGCGAGGATTCGTACCGTGCCGATTCGATCATTCTGGCTCGCATCGACCCTACGGAAAAGCAGGCAACGCTTATCTCCATCCCGCGCGATACCAAGGTCGTCTATAACGGTTCGACCATGAAGATCAACGCCTGTCATACGTATGGCGGCGCCGAGGCCATGGTCCAGGCGGTCAACGAGCTGTGCGGCGTTCAGATTTCTCACTATGCCGAGGTCAGCTTTGACGGCATGCAGTCGCTCATCGATTCGGTCGGCGGCATCGACATCAACGCTACCGACGACGTCGACGATCCTGAGCACCTGGATATTAAGATTACTGCCGGTCAGCAGCACATGGATGGCGCCACCGCCCTAACCTACGCCCGTTGCCGATATACCTATGCCGATGGTGATTACACGCGTATGCGCCACCAGCGTCAGGTGCTCGGCGCCCTCGCCAACCAGATTCTCAACAACTTCGACCCCACTAAGGTATTCGATCTGGTCAATTCGCTGTCCGACATGCTCGTAACCGATATGAGCGTTCAGGATATCGTCTCTACGGTCAACGCCATGCGCGGCATGGACGTCGATGGCATCTACTCGGCCAACCTGCCTTCGTACGCAGACGACAGCACCATGATCGACGGCGTGAGCTACGTCTTTGTCTACGAAGATGAGCTGAAGGAAATGATGGCCCGTGTTGACGCCGGCAAGGATCCCAAGGGTCCCAACACCATGGGCCTTTCCGACGGCTCAAGCTCCACGATCGGTGACCTCAACAACAATACGTCCGAGGACTACGCATACGGCACCGCGACCTCGTCGGGCGGCTCGGATGATTCCGACGATTCGAGTGACGACTCGGATTACTACGAAGAGCCCACCGGCGAAGGCAACGGCTACGAAGCCAATTACTAGTTCCGCCGTTCTACCGAACGGCGGACCGGCCGACGCTGCGCGCCGCCCAAGGCGACAATTTGTCATTCAAAAGGCAAGGCATGACCAGAAGGTCTATGCCTTGCCTTTTTCATGCCAACTTGTTCGCCTTGGGCGGCGCTCGCTGACTTTGCCAAAACATTGGCTATCCCATGCAAGTCAAGGGGTTGGTGCAAGGGGGGTCAGGTTACTTTGCACCAAAAATCGCCCCGTTCTCGGTTTTGAGGACGGGGCGATTTTGTTGAGCTGAATTGTTCGAGTTGCTTACGCGAAGCGGGCGACGAGCTCCTGGAGGACGTCGGTCATCTTGACGAGCGAGCTGACCGGGACGAACTCGTTGACGCCGTGGTAGCAGTAGCCGCCCGTCGAGAGGTTGGGGCAGGGCAGGCCGCGGAACGACAGCTGCGCGCCGTCGGTACCGCCGCGAATCGGCAGTACCTGGGGCTCAACATCGCAAGCAAGATATGCTTCCTTGGCGACATCGATAAGCTCCGGGTAGTCGCGGACGATCTCGGCCATGTTGCGGTACTGGTGCTTAATCTCGACCGTCACGCGCTCCTCGCCCAGACGCTGGTTGAGCATTGCGGCGGCAGAATCAATCAGCTCGAGCTTCTGCTGGAACTTTGCCGCGTCGTGGTCGCGAACGATATAGCGTGCCGTGGCGTGGTCGACGGTTGCCGACACGCCCTCAAGATGATAGAAGCCCTCGTAGCCCTCGGTGTATTCCGGACGCTGCACGTAGGGGAGCAGCGCGTTGAAGTCGCAGAACAGATTGCCCGCATTGACCATGCGGCCCTTGGCGTCGCCGGGATGGATGGACTGGCCCACAAAGCGAACGGTTGCCTCGGCGGCGTTGAAGCACTCCCACTCCAGCTCGCCAACGGGGCCTCCGTCGACCGTGTAGGCATACTTGCAGCCAAAGGACTCGATATCCAGCAGTTCAGCGCCGTGGCCAATCTCCTCGTCCGGGCAAAAACAAATGCCAAGCGCGGGATGGGGCAGGGAGGGGTCCTGCGCGATGCGTGCGACGAGCGCCATGATTTCGGCGACACCCGCCTTGTCGTCGGCGCCCAGCAGCGTGGTACCGTCGGTGCAGACAAGATCCTCGCCCACCAGGTTGTTCAGGGCTGGAAGCTTGGCGGTGCTCATGGACACGGGCTTGCCGTCGACGATGCCGCAAACCAGGTCGCCGCCCTCGTAGTGCACGATGTGCGGCTTCACGCCGGCGCCCGGGGCAACCTCGGTGGTATCGAGGTGCGCGATCAGGCCCAGAGCGGGCTTGTCCTCTGCTCCCGCGCTTGCAGGAATATGCGCGCAGACATAGGCGTTTTTGGTCACATGGGCATCGGTCGCACCCAGCTCTCGCAACTCCTCGGCAAGCACGTTGGCAAGGTCAAACTGGACGGCGCTCGAGGGCACCTGATCGCAGTTTGCATCCTCGGATTGCGTGTTGATCTGGACGTAGCGCAAAAAGCGCTCGAGAACGTCGGGGCTCGTGGTGGTGTTTTCCATAAAGACCGCTCCAATCTTGGTCGTCGTGTGCAACAAGAACTCTAGCACGGTATGCCACGGCATACCGCGACGCTTGGATGGGGTAGAATCAGCCATTGAATGCAGAAGGGACGGATGGTCATGGATACGACAAATAGCTCGCGCGAGCTGCATCTGACGGTGGCGAACGAAGACTACTTGGAGTGCATGGTTCGCATCGAAAGCGAAGAGGGTGAAACCAACGGCGTGCGGTCGGTCGACATCGCACAGCGTCTTGGTGTCTCCAAGGCGTCGGTCAACAAGGCGGTCTCGGCTCTTAAGGCATCCGAGCTTGTCGAACAGTCTCATTACGGCAAGGTTATCCTGACCGAGCGTGGTCGCGAGGTCGGTTCGGCTATCTGGTATCGCCATCGCCTGATCCGCACGTTTTTGATCCAGGAGCTCGGCGTCGACTTTGAGCGCGCCGATTCAGAGGCCTGCATGATGGAGCATGCGCTTTCCGAGGACACGATGAACCGCTGGCTCGCCTATCTCGAAAAGCAGGGAATTAGCGTCGAGGAATAGCGAAATACATATATGGATACGAGTTATTACAATCGCTTCGGCGGCGAGGAGCTTATGCGCCGACTTGCCAGCGAGACGTTGCTGGCGCAGGGCCCCATGGGTAGCGTGTTGCTGAGCGAGTGCGGTGCCGCCGATATTCCGCCTGCATTTTGGAACCTCGCCGAACCGCAGACGGTTTCCCGTATCCATCGACTGTACGCCGCCGCTGGCGCGCAGGTGCTTATCACGAACACGTTTCAGGCGTCGGGCCACGCGCTCGATCAAGACGAAATCGCCCCACCCATGGCGGAGGTCAATCGTGGGGCGGTCGACGATGCCCGCCAGGCAAATCCTCAGCTCCTGCTGGGGTCGATGGGCCCTATCGCCATTGAGTGGTTTGTCGAGGATTCACCCGAGTATCGAGAGATCCGCGCAAACGCCCGTGAGCAGGCGGCCGCCTTGCTCAACGCCGGCGTCGACGGCCTGTTGATCGAGACGGTCACGTCTATCCGTAATCTGCAGCCCGTGCTCGCCGGTGCCCATGACGCCGCCGATGGTATGCCCGTCCTGGTGAGTTTTGCCATTGACGACAAGGGCGACCTGTTAGGCGATGGCCTAAACATCGAAGGTGCCATTCTGTATGCCGAGAAGCACGGCGCGAACTCGGTCGGAGTCAATTGCTGCTCTCTGGCAGCGGCCACTGCCGTGGTGCCAAGGATGGTCGCCATGGCCACCACGCCCGTCACGGTTCGGCCCAATGCGGGAAATCCGGTTCAGACGCAGGATGGACCCGTGTGGCACGAGGATCCCGAGGCCTTTGCGCGCGCATGCGCCGAGTGGAAACGGGCGGGCGCCGCAATGATCGGCAGCTGCTGCGGCACCACGGCGATCACGACAGCTGCCATGGCAGACACACTCGATATATAGAGCGCAAAGAATACCAAAGTCGAATAACCGCCCCAGCCGGGGCGGTTTTTTTTGTTGTGTGCATCCTCGGCGGCTTTTGCCCAAACGGTGAATGCGCGCACCGGCGGCTTGTCGGGCGCTCGTTGCGGGTATACCTCATGCGTACCATGATCCAAACACTGCGAGGTGTCTGCGCGTGTGCGCGATAATTCACTTTGGAACTGACGGTTGGCGAGCTCGCGTCGACGAGGACTTTACCGCCGACAACGTTGCCCGCATTGCCGATGCCGTCGGCGAGTTGTGGCAAAAGAC
>CAKUCJ010000124.1 GCA_934643435.1 uncultured Collinsella sp. | reverse complement strand
TGGGTCTCGATGATCGGCAGAGCCGTCATGGAGCCGTAGCCGTTCTTCTTGGACATCTTGACGGCACGCTCGAGCAGACGAGAGTGCAGGTAGAAGATGTCGCCAGGGTAGGCCTCGCGTCCGGGCGGACGATGCAGCGTCAGCGACATCTGACGATAGGCCACAGCCTGCTTGGACAGGTCATCGTAGATAACGAGCACGTGGCCGCCGGGGTTGGTCTCGGAAGCGGGCTCGCCGTTCTCGCCGTTGTACATAAAGAACTCGCCGATAGCGGCACCGGCCATAGGGGCGATGTACTGCATAGGGGCAGAGTCGGCAGCGGTGGCCGAGACGATGATGGTGTAGTCGAGCGCACCGTGCTGAGCGAGGGTCTCACGGATGTTGGCAACCGTGGAGGCCTTCTGGCCGATGGCGACGTAGATGCAGACCATGTCCTTACCGCGCTGGTTGAGGATGGCGTCGATCGCGATGGCGGTCTTGCCGGTCTGACGGTCGCCGATGATGAGCTCACGCTGGCCGCGGCCGATAGGCACCATGGAGTCGATGGCGAGCAGGCCGGTCTGAACCGGCTCGCACACCGGGGTACGGTCGATAACGCCGGGAGCCTTGAACTCGATGGGACGACGGTGCGTGGCGACGATATCGCCCAGACCGTCGATGGGCTGGCCCAGCGGGTTGACGACGCGGCCGAGCATGGCGCGGCTCACGGGAATATCCATGACGCGACCGGTGGTGCGGCACTCGTCGCCTTCCTTGATGACGTTGACGGCGCCAAACAGAACGGCACCGACCTCAGTGCGGTCGAGGTTCTGGGCAAGGCCGTACACGGTCTCGCCGGTCTCGGAGCTCTTGAACTCCAAGAGCTCGCCGGCCATGGCGTTGCGCAGACCCGAGACGCGCGCGATGCCGTCGCCGACCTCGTCAACATGGGAAACCTCTTGCGTGTCGACGGTAGCCGTCAGGCCGTCGAGCTTCGCCTGCAGGACGCGGGCGATGCTTTCGGCATTGAGGGTATCGGACATAACTAGGCTTCACCTCCGTTATTCAAAATCGTGGAACCGAGGGCCTCACGCGCTGCACGCAGCTGAGTCTTGACGGTGACGTCACGACGCTGGCCACGAGCCTCGAGAATCAGACCGCCGATAATGGACGGGTCGACCTTCTCGATCAGGAACACCTTGCGCTTTAGATCGGCCTCGCATTTCTCGGTAATCGTGCGGCGCAGCTCGTCATCGAGCGGGATAGCTGTGGTGACGGTGACGCCAACGACGTCCTCGTCGGTCGCGGTTACCATCCGATAAGCCGATGCAATCTGCGGCAGAAGATCGAGCTGGCCGCGCTCGAACACGGTACCGAGGACAGCAAGCACCTCGGGGCTGGCGTCCGCGATGACCTCAAGCTCGTGAAGGTCGCGGAACACATGGCCCTCGGCCTTAGCGGCCTCGAGGAGGGTGCGTGCATAGGTCTCGAGAACCCTGTTCTCCATGCGGCTGTTAGGCATTCAGGCTACCTGCTTCCTTGATGTAGCGCTCGATCAGACGACGCTGCTCGTCGTCGTTCTCGAGGGCCTCGCCGACGATCTTGGTCGCAACGGAGACGGAAAGATCGGCGATGGAGCCGGCAGCGGCGGCATAGATGGAGTTGCGCTCGTCCTCAGCGTTGGCGTGGGCCTTGGCGATGATGTCCTCGGCCTCCTCGTGAGCCTTGGCGATGATACGGGCGCGCTCGGACTCGGCGTCCTGACGGGCAGCGGTCACGATGTCGGCAGCCTGACGACGGGCGTCGGTGACGAGGGCGTCGGACTCCTTGCGGGCCTCGATGGCCTTGCGCTTGGTGGTCTCGGCCTCATCGAGGCTGTCCTTGATGCGCTTGCCGCGCTCTTCCATCGTCTGCAGAATCTGCGGCCAGGCGAACTTGGCCAAAACGATGAAGATGATGAGGAAGGCAATGAGTGCAGGGACGAATTCCGCCATCTTGGGGACGAGGATCTCGGCCTTGTTCTCAGACTCCTCGGCGAATGCCGACACCGGCATGGCGAGCATGACGCCCGTCAGCGCAGCGGCGGCTTTCGCGTGGTTGAAATGCTTCATGGCGACTACCTTCGTGCTCAATTACGAAATCAGCGTAACGACGAAGCCGATCAGGCCCAGAGCCTCGGTGAATGCAGATGCAAGAATGAAGACGGTGAAGGCACGGCCCTGGACCTCAGGCTGACGAGCCATAGCGCCCGTAGCACCGAGTGCTGCAAGACCAATTGCGAGACCGGCACCGATAACGCCGAGACCATATCCGATAACTCCCACGATTCCTCCTTTGTCGTGCGCGTGTGCGCAGGATAAATACCTATGTTGTAGAGGCGCACGCGGGCGCCGCGCCTCCGAACACCAAATGAATGCGACCGCTAGTGGGCGTCAGCCTCTGCGATCTGGATGTACACGGCCTCGAGGACCGTAAAGACGTATGCCTGAACAAAGGCAACGATCAGCTCGACGACGTAGATCACCAAAAGGATCAGGACCCACGCCACGCTGGGCAGGGCACCCACGGCGTTCATGGCCGTGAAGTGCTCGAGCATCGGCTGGGCAAAGAGCGTGGCCATAATGGCGAACGAGCCCATGACGACGTGGCCGGCGAACATGTTGCAGAACAGACGAACGGCGAGCGTGATCAGACGCAGGCACAGCGAGAAGAGCTCGATGACCCACACGAAGACGTTCATGGGGAAGGCCACGCCTGCAGGGGCGAGGCTCTTGAAGTACCCAAAGAAGCCGTGCTTTTTGATACCGAAGTAGAGGAAGTACACAAAGGACACGAGCGCGAGGGCAGCCGTGCAGCCGATGGCGCCGGTACCGGGCTTCATGCCGGGGACCAGGCCGATGAAGTTGTTGATCAGGATAAAGAAGAACAACGAGGCCAAAAACGGGAAGTGCTTCTTCCAGTTGTCGCCGACGACGCCCTTGGCGATATCGTCCTGCACGTACTCGATGACCCACTCGACACCGTTGACGAAGAAGCCCTCGGGAACAACCTTCTGCTTCTTGGTGAACACGAAGAAGATCACGAACATGACGACAGCGGCGATAAGCAGCCAGAACGAGTACTGCGTCAGGCCCGCATTAAGGTCACCCACGACCGGAGTCGAGGAGAACTCTTCGACGAGCTCGGCAATCGCGCTGGGTAACTTGGCAAATGCGTCCAAGATTCCACCTTCCCTGTTTGCCCGCACCGAGGTGAGGCAACGCCTTTAGTCCCTCATGATCACCATGCAGGCGATCACGATCCAACAAATCAAAAACCCGGCGAGCTCGCCGCACAAAAAGGCGATGAGCGCCGCGGGGAATACCAAGTGCACGATTACGACACCTATGATAAGTATCGCAAACGACACCATGATACCCAACATGCCCACGGTCATGCTGGCATCACGTCGGTGTGCCAACACTGGAGCAAGTGCGAGGTACAACGGCAAAAACGCAACAAGGCCGGCAACGGCTCCCGTCACGATGAATGGCACGTGGCCTGCCAGCTCGACCGGCATCTGCGTTCCCTTCTCGCGAAGCATATCCCGCTAGGGCTACACCCCGCTTGATTCGTCCTAGTATTTTAGAGCGCATCACTTTAAATGCAATGCGCTGTCACCCAACCTTAATCGCGTCTTTAGCCCTGCAAGGGCCTCAAACGGACAAAAGGCCGTGCGCTGAGGACGAATGGGTCGCAATGAACGACGAGCGTACCCGTCGAGCTGCGCTTTGCCTACGCAAGTGCACCTCGACAAATATTGGTGACTATTGTACGAGCTGGAAACCTGATGACAACCGTCAAATTGTAAGTTAATACACATCTGTACATTTTCTTAAGACACTCTTTATACCGCACCTACGGCAGCACGATATATGAGCGTCCGAGTATGCTGCGCTCGCTCTACAACAATGCGCGCGTGGGAACTCTTTCACCCACGCGCGCATTGCGCTGGCGCCTATTGTCGCAGCCGCTGTTGCTCAACAGCTAGAGCGTGCCGTAGATGCGGTCGCCGGCGTCGCCCAGGCCGGGAACGATGTAGGCGGCCTCGTTGAGATGGTCGTCGATGGCACAGGTATAAATGTGCACGTCGGGGTCCTTCTCGGTGAGCGACTTGAGGCCCTCGGGCGCGGCAACGATGCACAGCATGCGGATATCCTTGACACCGCGCTCGCGCAGGTAGCTGATGGCCATCTCGGCCGAGCCGCCCGTGGCGAGCATAGGATCGACGACCAGGCAGATGCGCTGGTCGATATCCTTGGGCATCTTGCAGTAATACTTGTGCGGCTCGTGGGTGATCTCGTCGCGCTCCATGCCGATATGGCCCACGCGAGCGGAGGGCACCAGGTCGAGGATGCCGTCGACCATGCCCAGGCCGGCGCGCAGGATGGGCACGATGGCGAGTTTTTTACCAGCAAGCTGTTTGAACGTGGCGGTAGTGATGGGGGTCTCGACCTCGACGTCTTCCATGGGCAGATCGCGCATGGCCTCGTAGCCGTCAAAAAGCGCGAGCTCACGCACGAGCTGGCGGAACTGGTTGGTGCCGGTGTTCTTGTCGCGCAGAATCGATAGCTTGTGCTGGACGAGCGGATGGTCGACAAGCGTCACACGGGACGTATCGTAGGTGACGGTCATGGGTTGGTTGCCCCTTTCGTTGCGGCCGGAAGACGGCCTTGCTGACACGGCGCATGGCGATGTTGTTGCCGCGCGCCGTGCATAAGTTTAGCGGTTTGTTGTATCGAGCGGCTCGTCGCAGCCCTACTGCGCGGTGCTGAGCGAGCGCTTGACGGCATCACGCCAGCCCGCCAGGTTTTGTTCGCGGCGCTCGGCGGGCATATGGGGAAGGAAGGTCTTAACGATCTGGGCGTTTTGCTCCAGCTCCTCCAAATCCTCCCAATAGCCGACGGCAA
>CAKUCJ010000123.1 GCA_934643435.1 uncultured Collinsella sp. | reverse complement strand
ACCGGCATGGGCGCGGACCACGCGCCGTTTGCCTTCGTGTGTACCACCAGGCGCGAGCGGCCATCCTCGCCGTAGCGTACCGAAGCGATACGGAACAGGCATTCAACGCCGGCTATCTCCGCAAACTTCATGTGGGCTTCGCTGAGCACGCCGTGGAAGAGTACGTTGTCGCTCGAGGGCTTTATACCGCCCCGCTCGTCCTCCGACACGCCGGCAGAATTGGCGTTTGGGTCCGCAACGGCATTCGTCACCTGCCTGATATAGGTGTACTTATACATCGGCACGGCGTTTTCGTCATTCTTCATCAGAGCGTGGACGAAATGCTCGACCTGTCCCATGTCATCGCTCTCTGCATCCGCGTCGAGCTCAATACGCGTGACCGCTTGCTCCCAATCGCGCACGGCCGGCGCGGCGTTTGCGGCGGTGGCTGCAACTTCGGCGCATGCGAGCAGCTCGGCATTGGTGACGATGGTGGCCGACGCGATAAACTTCGGCACGCCGCCCGACTCGGCATTGCCGGTCGCGCCAAAGCAGGCATCCAGCGTATATGGCGTGTCTCCGCCCAGTGCCAGCTCAGAATGCTGGCGCACATACTGGTTGCCGTTGTTGACCGACATATTCCACGAATCGAGGAGCGTGGGCCACGACCCCGACCAGGCCTTGGTGGTCCACTTGAACATGACAAACTGGAGCATCACGTCGACGTCGACGTCTGCGCCCACGCGCAGTCGCGGAAGCTGGTGGCCATCCGCCTTCTCGTAGCCAATGAACAGCGTGAGGGATGCGGCACCGCGCACGGCGGACGATGCGACGCCTGCAACGCCGGCTCCAAAGGTGACGGCAAGTCCGATCTGGATGGTGAACGAGCCCGACGTGTTGGAATAGTCGAGCGAAATGTTCTTGAAAAACGCCGCGCCGCTACCGTGCGTGTGGGCGCCAACGGCGAGCGCCAGCTTTGCCAGCACCCAGGGGTTGACGTTTAGGAAAAACGGCACCGGTCCCAGGGTAAACTGCTCGGTCCAATTGAGGTCGGTTCTTACCTGGAAGAGGGCCTTAATATTGCCGTATGCGGGGTCGTTGTTATCGCCCCAAGTTTTGCCTACCCAGTCGTAGGCAAGCGATCCGTACACCTGTGTTGCGATATCCATCGTGAACAGCAGCGTGCAATGGTGACGAAGGAGCTTGGTGTTTCTTGGATCGGTACCCGAGCCAGCGCTCATGCTCTTGTATTGGTTCCACTTCCCCTCCATCTCGTCGAGGTAGCGGTTTGCCTGCTTGGCGCCCGACTCGCGCGGCGACTTCTTCCAGTACTCCGGATCAGGGTTGCCCGAATCATTCATGTAGCTGGCCGGTTTGTATCCTCCGCCAAACAACACGTACCCGGCAAACGAGAAATCGAAGAGGATCGGAAACGTGGGCATCCAGCAGGTGAACTTGTTACCGCCGATGCCGGGGAACGCCGCGGGGAAATCAAACGGAGTGATCTCTTGATCCATGGTGGTGGGAATGATGGTGGTCGAGCCCGATTCCGCCTTTGCGGCCGGCGCGGTGACAACAGCCATGGGGGAGGAAAGCGTGTAGGTTTTGCCCTGATAGTCGAGGGCAAAGCGCAGCTTGCACCCTTCTTCCAGAAGGCCCGATGCCGCATCGAGGAACTTGTCTTCGAGCGTGAACGTCGCCAGATTATCTGCGCCCGTTGCGCTGGCCTTGACCTGTCCAATCTGCGTGACGGTTTCGGATGAGCTGCCTGCGGCAGGCATTACCTTGTTGATATGCAACGTCGCCTGTCCGCCCTGCGGCAGATGAGCCTGCACGGTAAAGGCGTGCGTGTCGGGCTGCGCATTTGCTGCATCGTCTTTGGGCATCGCCATGAATGTGGCGTCGGCGTACTGGATGTCCCATTCGTCGAACGTAAGCTGGCGAAAGTATGGCTCACCGTCGGAGAGCGGACGCGTGGGAGCGGTAATGGCGGTACCGCCCTGGATACGCGCAAGGGGAATCTCGACATCGCGGTAGCCCGGCATGCTGATGGAGATGCCGCCGTTAAAGTCATACGCGTCAAGGAGTGTCGCCTCGTCCACGTAGCCTTCCGAAAGCGGGGCAACCTCAAAGATGGCTGTGCCCTCGTCATCAGTTGTGGCGGCGAGCTGTTTGCCCGCGGCATAGCGCGACGTCAGCGTGACCTGGGCGCCCGCGATGGGGTTCATTTTGTTGGCGACGTCGACCACCACCACGCCGAACATGGTGCGCGAGAGCACGAGGACCTTGAAGGGGTCTTCTTCGTCGGCATAGGCTTCGGTGGGCGCGAACGGCAGTATGAAGGCGTTTGAGGTGCCCGGCACGCGCGGCAACATAATGCTCGCCAGCGAGGACGCTCCGGCAACAAGTAACGAACGGCGATCAAGCATCTTGGGCTCCCATTCCGCAAATATCGGTGGAAATAATCAAATTATGCGAGAAGGTGTCCTGTCGCGGTAGTGCCGTTCGAGGGCCAAAATGTCCAAATGCGAATGCGGAAGCGCGGGGGCGCTGGGGTGTGTGGCGCGTTTGGCAGGCGGTCCGCTAGCGCAACATATGCGCGACCAACTCGGCACGAGTTCCGATGCCAAGTTTTGCATACACGCCGGACAGGCGGTTTTTAACGGTGCCCGGTGATACGCCCATATGACGTGCGATTTCGGCGTTGGTCCATCCGCGACAGGCGAGCATCGCCATGGTGAACTCCGTGGTGGTGAGGTCATCGGCCACATCCTCGCCCGAGTCGGGGTTGTGGATGCGTCGCCATCCGTAGCTAAAGCGGTACGTGATCTCGATGATGCGTGCGAAATCGTCAGGGTATTGCTGTTTTAGGCATGCCTCGATGAGCCCCTGCAAAAGGCCATGATGCTCGCCGATAAGCTCGATAAGGCCGTCGGGGCGTGCGATGTTCCAAGCAGTTTCGAAATGCGCCTTTGCGGCGTCGACGTTTTTGAGGCTCATGCATGCCATAGAAGCCGCCAAGTGCAAGAACAGCTCCGATATGGGATAGCTTCCTTGTTTCATGATCAGGGCGTTTTCCGCCATGCCCAGGCTGCGGCCATATTCGCCGCGTAGGTACAGGGCATGCGCCATCACGTAACTGGCGAACAGGCGCAGGCCTTCGGGCAGATGCGACGCAAGCGGATAAAACTCTTCGGCGGAATATGGGGAAGGCAGGTGCAGCAGGACGCTTGCGGCCGAGGCGAATAGAATGTGCATGGCGTGAACGGTGGGCGATTCCTCGTCAGCTGGCGTATCGAGGATGCCCGCAAGGCAACGGCGGGCGTCGGCGATGCGGTTGAGCGATAGGCTGGCATATCCGCAGATGAAGCATGCAGAATAGCGAAGTGCGGGATCGGTGGCGTCAAGATAGGGACGTGCCGTCTCGGCAGCGAGAGTGGCCTGTCCGCGAAAGTACAGCGCTTCTGCCGTGGCGATGACACACGAATCGGCGTCAGTGATGCTTGCGACCGCGGCATCCATTTGCCCCGGCACAAAGGCGGTGCACATCAACGGCATAGGAACACGCGCGCAACCATCGCAGTCCATCTTTCATCTCCCATCAGCTGACAACGATAGCAGCCATTGTACCCCGTCATTTGAAAGCTGGATGTTAGCGCGTATTGCGTACGAGTGCGCCGAGCGTATAAACGACAAGTTTAGCGGCCCTGTCCCTGAGGTGGTTATCGAAGCCTAGCTGACCTTGGGATATAGAAAAACTACCGCCCCTGCAAAAAGCTCCATGGGAGCGATGGGAAATGGGCCTCGTTCTGCATATAATGAGGTCATATGACGGTGCGTTTGCATATGCGCAACGCATTTCCATCGAACCGAAAAGGAGCTCTGCATGGATCCCAACAAGCGTCCCGACGACATGGTGCGTATCACCACTCCCGAACTTGCCCAGGCGTTCATCGACGAGCAGGTCACCGCAATCCGTGAGCAGATCGGTGACAAGAAGGTCCTGCTGGCCCTTTCCGGCGGCGTCGACAGCTCAGTTGTCGCGGCGTTGCTCATCAAGGCTATCGGCAAGCAGCTCATTTGCGTGCATGTGAACCACGGCCTCATGCGCAAGGGCGAGAGCGAGCAGGTTGTCGACGTCTTTAAGAACCAGATGAATGCCAACCTGGTCTACGTGGACGCTACCGATCGCTTCCTGGACAAGCTCGTCGACGTGGACGAGCCCGAGGCCAAGCGCAAGATTATCGGTGCTGAGTTCATCCGCGTGTTCGAGGAGGAGGCCCGCAAGGTGGGCGACGAGGTCAGCTTCCTCGCCCAGGGCACCATCTATCCCGACATTCTGGAGTCCCAGGACGGCGTGAAGGCCCACCACAACGTGGGCGGTCTGCCCGAGGACCTGCAGTTTGAGCTCTGCGAGCCCGTCAAGCTGCTGTTCAAGGACGAGGTCCGCGTGGTCGGCCGCGAGCTTGGCCTTCCCGAGAACATGGTCGAGCGCCAGCCGTTCCCCGGCCCCGGTCTGGGCGTTCGCTGTCTGGGCGCCATCACCCGCGATCGTCTTGAGGCGCTGCGCGAGGCCGATGCCATCGTGCGCGAGGAGATCGACAAGGCCGGCCTGACCATTTGGCAGTACTTTGCCGTCGTGCCCGATTTCCGTGCTACCGGCGTGCGCGAGGGCAAGCGCGCCTACGATTGGCCCTGCATCATCCGTTGTATCAACACCGTTGACGTCATGACCGCCGAGGTGCCCGAACTCGACTGGGCACTGCTCAAGCGCATCACCGCTCGCGTCACCGCCGAGGTCCCCGGCATCTGCCGCGTCTGCTACGACCTGACCCCCAAGCCCGTCGGCACGGTGGAGTGGGAGTAATCTTCTACTCTTTTGGGCGAATTGCATTGACAGAGAGGGGTCCCGCGCAAACGTGTGCGGGACCCCTTTCGTTTTACTGTTCGGT
>CAKUCJ010000122.1 GCA_934643435.1 uncultured Collinsella sp. | reverse complement strand
CTGCTCATCAACCCGCGCATCAGGACGGTGTAGATTATGGTAAAGATTCGAGAGAAGCAAACCGAGCAGCTCGAGAAAGCTGCCTCCAAGGGGCTCAAGCTCGGTGGTTGGAAGAAGATGACGCTGTCTTCCAAGATCGCCGCCGTCGTGCTGGTGCTGGTCGCTCTGACCGCAATCCTTGCTCCCATGCTTGCCCCCTATAGCCCGGTCGAGATTTTCACCGCTCGCCAGGCCCCCGGCAACGGATTCATCTTTGGTACCGACGATAAGGGCCGCGACATTCTGTCGCGTATGCTCTACGGTGGCCGTTACTCGCTAATCATCGGCTTTGGCGCCACCGCCATGGCTCTGGTCTGCGGCTCGGTCGTGGGCGCCCTCGCTGCGGTTTCGCGCAAGGCCGTCTCCGAGACGATCATGCGTATCCTGGACATCATCATGTCCATCCCGGGCATCGCCCTCGCCGCCGTGTTCGTTTCCATCTTGGGTAACTCCGTGCCGTCGATCATCTTCGCCATCGGCTTTATGTACACCCCGCAGATCGCCCGTATCGTTCGCGCTAACATCGTGTCCGAGTACGGCGAGGACTATGTTCGCGCGGTCATCGTGTCCGGTGCCAAGGCTCCGTGGATTTTGATCAAGCATGTCCTGCGTAACTGCATCGCCCCGATCATGGTCTTCACCGTCACCCTGGTCGCCGACGCCATCATCTTTGAGGCTTCGCTGACCTTCATCGGCGCTGGTATCCAGGAGCCCACCGCCACGTGGGGTAACATTCTCGCCGACGCCCGCGGCGGCGTGCTCGCCGGCCGTTGGTGGCAGGCGCTGTTCCCGGGTCTGGCCATCATGATCACCTGTCTGGCACTCAACATCCTGTCCGAGGGTATTACCGACGCCATGGCCGCTGCTCCCTCCGCCGCCCTGGATCCGACCGATTCCTCCAAGCGCCGTGAGGCCGACCTGCTGGTTTCCGATCCCGTTCGCGCTTACAAGGAGCAGGCTCAGTCCCTGTCCGCCCGTCTTGGCGCCCTGCGTGATGTCGAGCTCAGGCGTAACGACCGCCATGTGCCCGATGAGTCTGTTGAGCCGATCCTTTCGGTCCGTGACTTCTGCATCCAGTTTGAGCACCACGGTGACATCAACGTCGTCGACCACGTCAACTTTGATGTCCGTCCTGGCCAGACCATGGGCCTGGTCGGTGAGTCCGGCTGCGGTAAGTCCATTACCACGCTGGCCATCATGGGCCTGACCGATGAGGATGAGCACCTTTCCGGCGAGGTTCTCTGGGAGGGCCGCGACTTGCTCAAGATGAGCAAGAAGGAGTGGTTCGGCCTGCGCGGTACCGATATCGCCATGGTCTATCAGGACGCCCTGTCCTCGCTCAACCCCTCTATGCTCATCTCCGCTCAGATGAAGCAGCTCACCAAGCGCGGTGGCACCCGTAGCGCCGAGGAGCTCCTGGAGCTCGTTGGCCTCGACCCCAAGCGTACGCTCGAGAGCTATCCGCACGAGCTTTCCGGCGGTCAGCGCCAGCGCGTCCTGATCGCTATGGCTCTTACCCGCGACCCCAAGCTGGTCATCTGCGACGAGCCCACGACCGCTCTGGACGTTACCGTCCAGAAGCAGGTCATCAAGCTGCTCAACGACCTTCAGGCCAAGCTCGGCTTTGCCATGATCTTCGTCTCGCACGACCTGGCGCTGGTCGCCGAGGTTGCCCATAACATCACCGTTATGTACGCCGGTCAGGTTATCGAGCAGGCGCCCACCAAGGAGCTGCTTACCAACCCGATCCACGAGTACACCCGCGGTCTTCTGGGTTCCGTTCTGTCCATCGAGAGCGGTTCGGGCCGCCTGCATCAGGTTCCCGGCGCCGTTCCCAGCCCGCGCGATTTCCCCAAGGGCGATCGCTTCGCACCCCGCTCGAGCCATCCGCGCATCGGTCTGGACACCCGTCCGGTCTTTAAGCGCGTGCCCGGCACCGAGCACTTCTATTCCGAGCTCCCCGACGAGGTGCTCAAGGCAAATGGTTTGACCCCTCACGCGGAGGTGATGTAGATGAGCGAGACCGCAGTCAACGGCGTCGAGCCGATCATCTTCCTTGATGACGTTCACGTCACCTTTAGTACCCGTACCGGTTCGATTCTGCACCCCAATCTGGTCCATGCCGTCCAAGGCGTGACCATTAAGCTCATGCCTGGTCAGACGATCGGCATCGTCGGTGAGTCCGGTTGCGGTAAGTCCACCACCGCAAATGTCATGTGTGGCCTTCAGGCTCCCACGAGTGGCAAGGTCTACTTTAAGGGCAAGGATGTCACCAAGCGCACCGCCGAGGACCGCCGTCACATGGGCCGCGTTATCTCGGTTGTGTTCCAGAACCCTGCGACGGCGCTTAACCCCCGCATGGTCGTTCGCGAGCAGTTGCTCGACCCCATGCGCGTCCACAACCTGGGTACCGAGGCCGAGCAGGAGAAGCGCGTCAAGGAGCTCTTGGAGCTCACCGGTCTGCCTAGCTCTGCCGCCGAGGTTCTTCCCGGCCAGCTTTCGGGCGGTCAGCGCCAGCGTGTGGCAATTGCCCGCGCCCTGTCGCTGAACCCCGATGCCATCATCGCCGACGAGCCCACCTCTGCTCTGGACGTTTCGGTCCGCGCGCAGATCCTCAACCTGCTGACCGACCTTAAGAAGGAACTCGGCCTGGCCATGGTGTTCATTAGCCATGACATCCAGACGGTCCGCTATATCTCTGACGACATCATCGTCATGAATGGCGGCAAGATCGTCGAGCAGGGTGAGGCCAAGCAGGTTTTCCAGAACCCGCAGGACCCCTACACCAAGATGCTGCTCGGCGCTGCGCCGTCGCTGCTGCATCCCAAGCTCGGCGAGTAATCACGCTTTCCCTCCCGTGCGCCCGGCTCCCTTGCCGGGCGCACCTCCGTTGCGATTTCGAAAGGTTGGGTTCACGAGCCATGCCAAGTGCTCAGGAGCTACAACAGCAATTTGGTGGGTATCGAGGCGCTATGCCCCGTCCATCCGATTTCGATCTCTTTTGGAAAGATCGCATGGCCGAGGCCGATGCCGTCGAGCTCGACTATGCGATTGAGGCGGCTCCGGTTGCCGATTCCGCGACCTGTCAGTTTTTCGATCTCTGGTATACCGGCATGTGCGGTGCTCGCCTGCATGCCAAGTACCTCAAGCCGGTCTCGGACGAGCCCGTGCCGCTGGTGCTTCAGTTCCACGGGTATCCCGGTGCCAGCCGCAGCTGGTTTGAGCAGGCGTCGTTTGCGGGCATGGGCATGGCGCTCATCGCCCTCGACTGCCCTGGCCAAGGAGGCCCCTCCGAGGATATTGGTGGATTTGAAGGCACGACGGTCGCGGGCCATATCGTCGCCGGTATCGATGGCGACCCGGCCAACCTCTACTATGTCCGCTTGCACCAGGACATTCGCATCCTGTGCCGTATCGTTCGCGAGCTCGAGGGCATCGATCTTGCCCACGTGTTCGTGAACGGCGCGTCGCAAGGCGGCGGGTTGGGCATTGCGACATGCGCGCTCAACAGCGAGCTTGTCAATCGTGCTGCCATCCTCTATCCCTTCTTGTCGGACTTCCGTCTGGTTTGGGATCTGGATGCCGACGATATTGCCTACGAGGGCCTGCGTTATTGGTCGCGTTGGTTTGACGAGGACTCGACTCGTATTGAGGAGGCCTATGCCAAACTGGCGTACTTCGATTCCAAGAACTTTGCCCCCATGGTCAAATGCCCCGTGCTGTTTGGCACGGGCACGGCCGATATCGTCTGTCCGCCGGCGACGCAGTTTGCGGTCTACAACAACCTGTCCTGCGATAAGCGTCATGAGTTCTTTGAAGGCTTTGGCCACGAGGAGATTCAAGATTTTGACGATCTGATCATTCCGTTTTTCTGTGAGGGAGGGGAGGCTCATGTCTAAGTGCGAGAGCAATGTTGACGAGCTGATAGTCCCCGGGCTCGTGGGAATTCCTGGAACGGTTTCGTCAAGGCTCGCAGAATATCGGGACTGGCACGGTGATGTCCAAGCAGATGTTTCTGATTTAGAGGCATGCGCTTCGAATCTTGAGATTCAAGGCCTGGCCATTACGGCGATTGACTTTGTTAACCCCTGCGCCCGTTACTCGGAGGTTTCCTTTGAGCTCGGTGACGATGCGGTCCACGCTCGCTTGATTGAGCCTGTTGGTCGTGCCCGAGTATCTGAGCGCGTGCCGCTGTGCCTGATGTTCCACGACATCGATCGGCCTGTGCGCGGCTGGCATCACATGACGAGATTTGCCGCCATGGGGTATGCCGTCCTCGCGCTGGATGACGATGTTGCTGGTGCGGACGACCTGCAGCAGGGGATAGCTTCGCCCGCTTTTGTCGAGCGCGTCCGTTGGGGCTGCGCGATGGCGAAGGTGGCGCGCAATCTTGATGGCATGGACCCCGACCGCATCTTCGCATGGGGCGAGGGCCTTGGCGGCGGTGTCGCTTTGGCGGTCTCCGCCTTGGATAAGTGCGGCCTTGCCTGTACGGCGGTTGCCAACCCGCTGCCCGGCGGCCTCGAGGCTCTGTCGTCTCGGGTGCGCGGATCGGTGCTCATGGGCACATCGCTCATGGATGCCGTGAGCGATCCCAAGGGCCAGTTTGCCGTATTCAACGGTCTTGAGTGTGACCGGAGGCATATCATCTATGCCAAATACGCTCACGAGCGTATCAATGCGTTCGAAAACGAAGTCGTCGACTTCTTTAACCAAACGTTCTATCCGTGTTCTTTGGCCTAGACGGCCTGGACACTGCCAACAAGAGTGGGTGGCATAGGGCCGCCTGCCAGACAACTAAGGAGATTCTTGTGGCAACTCAGAAATTCACCGGCGTTATCCCTCCCGTCGTTGTTCCCGATACCGAAGACCACCAGCTCGACGTTGCCTCCTTTGAGCGCAGCATCAACCGCAT
>CAKUCJ010000121.1 GCA_934643435.1 uncultured Collinsella sp. | reverse complement strand
TTTAGTGTGCCTTTTACGGGAATCTTACCACTCACCGAATTATTTATTGCTATTATGCAAGGCGTAGGGTAAATCTCCGATCGCAAGGAGACACAAATGGTGAAAAAGTCACCGGAAAACACTACTCCCGCAATTGTGGACAACGTAGAGGCGCTTGAGGCTAAGCTCGCTCAGATGCGAGAGGCCCAGGCGCTTTTTGCTACGTACACGCAGGAGCAGGTCGACAAGATCTTCTACGAGGCCGCCATGGCCGCCAACAAGGCTCGTATCCCGTTGGCGAAGATGGCCATCGAGGAGACCGGCCGCGGCGTTCTTGAGGACAAGGTCATCAAGAACCACTACGCCGCAGAGTACATCTACAACGCTTACAAGAACACCAAGACCTGTGGTGTCCTGGAGCGCGACGAGGCATACGGCATCACCAAGATCGCCGAGCCCATCGGCATCGTTGGCGCCGTCATCCCGACGACCAACCCCACCTCCACCGCGATCTTCAAGACGCTGATCAGCCTGAAGACCCGCAACGGCATCATCATCTCCCCGCACCCGGCAGCCGCCAAGTGCACCATCGCCGCCGCCAAGCTCGTGCTTGACGCCGCCGTCAAGGCCGGCGCCCCCGAGGGCATCATCGGCTGGGTCGATGTCCCCTCCATCGAGCTGACCAACATGGTCATGCGCGACGTCGACATCATTCTCGCCACCGGTGGCCCGGGCATGGTCAAGGCCGCTTACTCCTCGGGCAAGCCCGCCCTGGGCGTCGGCGCCGGTAACACCCCGGTCATCATCGACGACACCGCCGACGTGCTGCTCGCCGTCAACTCCATCATCCACTCCAAGACCTTCGACAACGGCATGATCTGCGCTTCCGAGCAGTCCGTGACCGTCATCGACACCATCTATGACCAGGTCAAGGCCGAGTTCCAGAAGCGCGGCTGCTACTTCGTCAAGCAGGGTGCCGAGATGGAGGCTCTGCGTGCCGCCATGTTCAAGAACGGCGCTCTCGATCACCGCATCCCCGGCATGGCTGCCGCCAAGATCGCCGAGCTCGCCGGCATCGAGGTTCCCGCCAAGACCAAGATCCTGATCGCCGAGGTCACCTCCACCGACCCCGCCAAGGAGGAGTTCTCCCACGAGAAGCTCTCCCCGGTCCTGGCCATGTACCACGCCAAGGACTTCCAGGAGGCCGTCGACAAGGCCGAGCACCTGGTGCTCGCCGGTGGCCCGGGCCACACCGCCTCTCTGTACGTGCACCCCGCCCAGGCCGAGAAGATCAGCCTGTTCGAGCACGTCATGAAGGCCTGCCGTATCGTCATCAACACCCCGTCCTCGCACGGCGGCATCGGTGACCTGTACAACTTTGGCATGAAGCCGTCTCTGACCCTGGGCTGCGGCTCCTGGGGCGGCAACTCCGTCTCCGAGAACGTTGGGGTGAAGCACTTGATCAACGTTAAGACTGTGGCCGAGCGCCGTGAGAACATGCTGTGGTTCCGCGCTCCCGAGAAGGTCTACTTCAAGAAGGGTTCCACGCCCGTCGCTCTCGACGAGCTCGGTACCGTCATGGGCAAGAAGCGCGCCTTCATCGTCACCGACCAGTTCCTCTTCAAGAATGGCAACACCCGCGCCATCGAGGCCAAGCTCGACGAGATGGGCATCGCCCACGACTGCTTCTACGACGTCGAGCCCGATCCGTCGCTGCAGTGCGCACGTCGCGGCGCCAAGCAGATGGCTCTCTTTGAGCCGGACGTCATCATCGCCGTCGGCGGTGGCTCCGCTATGGACGCCGGCAAGATCATGTGGATGATGTACGAGCACCCCGAGTGCAAGTTTGAGGACATGGCCATGGACTTCATGGACATCCGCAAGCGTATCTTCACCTTCCCCGAGATGGGCAAGAAGGCCTACTTCGTCGCCGTCCCGACCTCCTCGGGTACCGGCTCCGAGTGCACGCCGTTCGCCATCATCACCGACAAGGAGACCGGCATCAAGTGGCCGCTCGCCGACTACGCGCTGCTCCCCAACATGGCTATCGTCGACGCCGACAACTGCATGACCGCCCCGCGCGGCCTGACCGCTGCCTCCGGCATCGACGTCATGACCCACGCCATCGAGTCCTACGTCTCCATCATGGCTTCTGACTACACCAAGGGCCTCTCCGAGCGCGCTGCCAAGCTCGTCTTCGAGAACCTGCCCTCCAGCTTCGAGAACGGCGCCAAGGACCCGCACGCCCGCGAGGAGATGCACAACGCCTCCTGCATGGCCGGTATGGCCTTCGCCAACGCCTTCCTGGGCCTCAACCACTCCATGGCTCACAAGCTCGGCGCTTTCCATCACCTGCCCCACGGCATCGCCAACGCCGTCATCCTGACCCGCGTCATGCGCTACAACGCCGCCGAGGCTCCCGTCAAGATGGGCACCTTCTCCCAGTATCCTTACCCCAACGCGCTGCACAACTACGCCGAGATGGCCAAGTACTGCGGCATCGAGGGCAAGGACGACAAGGAGACCTTCGAGAACTTCATCACGAAGCTCGAGGAGCTCAAGGACTTCATCGGCGTCAAGAAGACCATCGCCGACTACGGTGTCGACGAGCAGTACTTCCTCGACACGCTCGACGAGATGACCGAGCAGGCATTCAACGACCAGTGCACCGGCGCTAACCCGCGCTACCCGCTCATGAGCGAGATCAAGGAGCTCTACCTGGACGCCTACTACGGCCGCGAGCCCCAGGATTACGCCGTCTGCTAGTTTTAGCACGGTTTTTAACGGCGGGGGTGCACGGGTGTTTCACACACCCCCGCCGTCGCTTCTATCGCATCGTTGAAAGGATGCAACCATGCTGCTACCCGATTCCAAGACCGAGCTCGTCCGCCGTGGCAACAAGGTCGTTTACGACCTGGGCGACAAGATCGTCAAGGTCTTTAACGAGACCAAGCCTGTCTCTGACGTGTTCAACGAGGCTTTGAATCTTGCCCGCATCAATGAGTGCGGCATCCGCAGCCCCAAGGCTCTCGAGGTTTCCCAGCTCGAGAACGCCAACGGCTGGGCGCTTGTGACCGAGAAGGTCCCGGGCACCACCCTTGCCGAGAAGATGACTGCCGAGCCCCAGCGCTTCGGTGAGTACCTCGAGATGTTCGTCGACCTCCAGATCGAGATCCACGGCTACACCTCCCCGCTGCTCAACCGTCAGCGTGACAAGTTCGCCCGCATGATCGACAGCCTGGATCAGCTCAATGCCACCACGCGCTACAACCTTCAGGAGCGCCTGGACGGCATGACCAAGGAGTTCAAGGTCTGCCACGGCGACTTCAACCCCTCCAACGTCATCGTTGGCGACGACGGCCAGCTCTACGTGTGCGACTGGGCACACGCCACCCAGGGCTCCCCTGCCGCCGACGTTGCAACCACCTACCTGCTCTTTGCCCTCAACAGCAAGGATCAGGCCGAGGCCTACCTGGAGCTCTACTGCGATCGCGCCGACATGCCCATGCAGGTCGTGCGTCAGTGGACGAGCATCGTCGCCGCTTCCGAGCTCGCTCGTAAGCGCAACGTGAACGATGAGTTCCTTAAGAACTGGATCGACGTCGTCGATTATCAGTAATATCTGAGCGATTTATTCGCATCGGAGGCACAAAGGAAAACCCCGCAGCTCGCATGGGCTGTGGGGTTTTCCTTTTAGCGATTGAGCATGCCAAAGAAGCAAAAAAAACGGCCCCGCATCTCCCCTATTCGGAGAAATGCGGGGCCGTCCCGCAATACAGCTATTGGCGATGCCGCCGATTAGCGACGGGCTGCCTTCACAAGTTCGGCGACCTTGGCGACGACCTCGTCGATCGCCACATCCTCGCGCTCGCCCGTCGCACGGTCCTTGAGCTCGACGGTACCGTTCTTAAGGCCACGCTTGCCCAGAACAACCTGATACGGGAAGCCCATGAGGTCGTTATCGGCAAACTTAAAGCCGGGACGCTCGTCGCGGTCATCGACGACGACCTCGATACCCTCGGCACACAGGCCCTCAACGATCTGGTTGCACACGGTAGCGCACTCCTCCTTCTTGGGGTCGAGCGGAATCACCGCGACCTCGTAGGGAGCGACGGAAACCGGCCAGACGATACCGTGCTCGTCGTTATGCTGCTCCACGACGGCAGCAAGCGAGCGGGACACGCCCACGCCGTAGCAACCCATGATGAGCGGCTTCTCCTTGCCGTCCTCGTCCATAAAGGTTGCACCCATGGCCTCGGAGTACTTGGTGCCCAGCTGGAAGACCTGGGAGACCTCGATACCGCGGGCAGCAGAAAGCGGCTTGCCGCAGTGCGGGCAGGGATCGCCGGCGACGACGGTGACCAGGTCGGCCCACTCATCAACGGAAAAGTCGCGCTCGGGGCAGGCGCCGGTAAAGTGGTAGTCGACCTCGTTGGCGCCGCAAGCCCACTGCTTGGACTCGCGCAGGCTCTCGTCGCAGACCAGACGGATGCCCTCGGGCAGGTTGACCGGTCCGATAAAGCCCTTGTGCAGACCGTAGGCCTGGAGCTCCTCATCGGTCATCATACGATAGCCCTTGCCAAAGACGTGCTCGGCCTTGCAATCGTTGAGCTCGTGATCGCCCGGGACGATTGCCACGACGGGCTTACCCTCGGCGTCGATGAGTGCCAGCGACTTGCGCGTGCCGTTCTCGGGGAAGCCGAAGAACTTGGCAACGGCCTCGATGGTGCCCATGCCCGGAGTCTCGACCTTGGTGAGCGTGCCGTCGCCAGGGCCCTCAGTAACGACGACCTTGGTGCTTGCGGCCTCATCGTCGGCAGCAAAGCCACAATCGTCGCAGTAGACGAGCGAGGCCTCACCGGCGTCGGCCAGAGCCATGTACTCGACAGAGGTGTCGCCGCCGATCTCGCCGGAGTCGGCGACAACGGGCAGAGCCTTGATATAGCAGCGCTCGCAGATGTTGGCGTAGGCCTGCTTCATCTTGT
>CAKUCJ010000120.1 GCA_934643435.1 uncultured Collinsella sp. | reverse complement strand
GCCAGTCAGCACGCCGACGCCAATGCCGAGCGCGGCCATCGTCGACGAGAGGTGATAGGCCTGGTCGGCGACGAGCGCGCGCAACGGATAGACGAAGATGCTCGCCCGCCCGCGAAGAACCGCCTCGCGTGCGGCATGCACATGGAAGATGAGGGACTTGCCGCGTCCCGTTCCCATAACGGCCAGAACACTTTGGTGATCGGCCAGGGCATCGAGCGCCTCGACCTGTGCGCGGTGCGGCTGGTTCGAGCCGATAAAGCTGTGGATGAGCGAGCGCGTGAGCTCGGTATAGGAAAGCTGGGCGAGCGTCTGGCGCTTGCGAGACTCCAGGCGCAGACCAGAGTCTGCAGGCTCCACGCCACGGCGAAGTTCACATGCCGGGTCGTCAACGCTGGGCGCCGTGGTGTCGCGGACTAGGACATCCTTGATCATGAGCTTGGGCTTTACGCGGCCCTGCCAATGCTCGGCCACAGCCTCGAACACCAAGTCGACCGCGCTATCGCAATTGATGAGTTTATCAATCTGCGGCACGCGAAACATGATGGCCGGCACGCTCGCAGCGCCATCCGTCGCCACAAAGCGCATGTGCTCGCCGGTTTTGCCCACCACGGCGCGGTCGCACATCGTCACGCCCTCGGCGGCCAACAGCGGCACTTTGTTGCCCTGGCCAAACGGCTCAAGGCGAGAAATCTGCTCGATGGTCTCGATATTCAGTTCGGAAAGGTCGACAGTAGCAGCAACCTCGTCGGTGTCTTCAAAGTCCTCGGCAGGAAGCTCGGACAGTACGGCGGAAAGACGGCGGCGGAACTCATCGAGCTTGGATGCCTCGATAGTCACGCCCACCGCGCCCGCATGCCCGCCGCGGCGAATCAGCAGGTCGGAGCAGCGCTCGACGGCGTCGAACAGGTTGACCTTGCCCACCGAGCGACCCGAACCGCGCGCGATACCGTCCTCGATCGAGAACAGCAGCGCCGGCACGTGATAGCGATTGGTCAGGCGGCTTGCCACGATACCCTTGACGCCCTCGTGCCAGCCCTCGCCGCCCACGACGATCGCACGGCCGCCGTCATAGGTCTCCTCGACCTTTGCCATGGCATCGCGTGTGAGTTCCGCCTCGATCTCGCGGCGTTGACGGTTGATCTCCTCGAGCTCGGCCGCCAGCGCGCTTGCCTCGATGGGATCGCGGGCAAGCAGCAGGTCGAGCGCCAGCTTGGGATCGGCCATGCGGCCGGCGGCGTTCAGGCGGGGAATGAGCGAAAACGACAGGCCATCGGCCGTAATGCTGGAAAGGTCGGCCTTGGCGAGCGCGGCAAGCGCGATATAGCCGGGACGGGCGGTCACGCGCATCTGCTGGATGCCCTCGGCAACCAGCGCGCGGTTCTCGGGCGTGAGCGGCATCATGTCGGACACGGTACCCAGCGCCGCGACCTCGATTAGCGAACGCCAATACGACGGCTTGCCCAGACGCTCACCCAGGACTTGCACCAGCTTGAGTGCCACGCCGGCACCGGCAAGCTCGCGCGAAGGACCCTCGTCCTCGAGCTTGGGATCGGTCAGGGGCACGCCCTGCGGCACCTGGTCAGAAGGCTCGTGATGGTCCGTGACCACCAAATCGATCCCCAGGCTCTCCAGATAGGAAACCTCTTCCTTGGCGGCAATACCGTTATCGACGGTCACGATCAGCTGGGGGCGAGCGAGCTCGTTAACGCGGTCGAGCGCCGCGCGCGAGAGACCGTAGCCCTCGTCAAAGCGATGTGGAATAAACGGCGTGACATCGGCGCCAAACGTGTGCAGCGCCTCGGTCAGCAGGCAGGTCGACGTAATACCGTCAACATCAAAATCGCCGAAGACAGCGATGTGCTCGTGATTGCGAATAGCACGCTCGACGCGGTCGGCAACGACCGACATGCCCGGAATAATGAGCGGGTCGGCCCAGTCGCGGCCGAGCGAAGGCGTCAAAAACAGCTGGCCCTCCTCGATGGAGCCAATGCCGTGCGCGACCATAATGCGCGCCACCAGCCCGGGAATGCCCAGACCGGCCGAAAGCTCCTTTTCGAGCTCGGGATTTTGCTGGGCGACCGCCCAGCGATGCGTCGTCTTAAGCGATGACATAGGCGCCCACCCCCGATAGGGGCAGGTCGCCGCGATACCTCTCACGGTTCATAGCGATGAGTCCTCTGTGTATACCCGCTTCGGCAGGCAGATCTGTTGAACGGATTTATTATACCGTGCAGCACGGACGCAAAACGCCGCGGTACGCCGCGGTTTCGGTAAACGATGCCGGTAATAGCCTCGAAATATTCAAGCGTTTCTGACGCACGGACGCACGCGAGCGTCTAGCATATCCATTCAAAACGGATTCACGAGCAAAAGGAGTCACAAGCGCATATGAAGCAATGGGTTGGACTGGGCAAGTTTCTCGCGGGGCATATGCAGGCCATCGTTCCGATTTGCGTGACGCTCGGCGTGCTCTTTCCCCAGCAGATCGGCGTGCTCAAGCCCATCGTTCCCGCCCTGTTTGCCTTTATGACGTTCCAAGGTGCGCTCAGCAACACCTTTCACCAGGTTGCCGAGGTGTTCCGCCGTCCGTTGCACCTGGTCTTGGCGCTACTCGTCTCGGCGGTGCTCATCCCTATCGCAGCCTATGCCATGGGGTCGTTGTTCTTTGGTTCCAACCCCAACCTTGTCTGCGGCATCGTGCTCGAGTACAGCGTACCCGTGGCAGTCACCGCCTTTATGTGGATTAGCATGTTCGGCGGCAACGGCCCGCTTGCGCTCACCATTATCCTGACGTCCTCGGTCATCTCGCCCGTGACGATTCCGCTCACGCTCAAGCTCTTGCTGGGCGCCACCGTCTCGATCGATGTGCCGAGCATGATGCAGAACATGGCCTTTATGATCGCCATCCCCGCTGTGCTCGGTATTGTCATCAATGAACTCACGCGCGGCTGGGGCCACGAGAAACTCTCTCCCGCGCTCTCGCCCGCCTGCAAGTTCATGATGATGGGCGTCATCGCGTCCAACTCCACCGCTATGAGCGAGTACGTGCTACACATGAATGTTGAGCGCTTGGAAGTCGCGCTCTTTATCCTGGCGTTCGCCATCAGCGGCTTTATCATCGGCGTCCCGATCGCCCGTGCCCTACACCTGCCGTATAGCGAGACGACCACCATGTGCTTTACCTGCGGCATGCGCAACATCTCTTCGGGTGCCGTCATCGCCACGCAGTATTTTCCCGGCGAAGTGGTATTCCCCGTCATGTGCGGCACGCTGTTTCAGCAGGTGTTGGCCTCAATTATCGGGCACCTCTTTGAGCGCCTGACCGGCGAGGAACGCGCCGCCCAGCGCAAGCGGGTCGAGGCTGGCCGCGACGCCATGGCGCGCTAGGCTGTCCGCATTACGCGGGTGTTAGTCTTGCTATACGAGCGTTTCCAGATGCGCACGCAGACGCTCAGCATCGATATCGAGCGTCGTCTCGGCATTGACTTGGGCCAAACGATAGCCGACAAAGTAGGGCGAAACCACCCAACGCGGCAGCGCCTTGGCAATGGTCCGACCGCCCAGGTGATAGAAGAACAAGTTGTACGACTCTGCGCGACCACCGTGGTGCCCGTTTAGGATATAGCGCAGAGCTACCTGGATCGCATCGGCAAAGAGATCCGCCTCGGCTTGGTCTCGTGCGTCATCGCTGGCGGCGATTCCCTGTGGGGCTGAAACGTTGATCTCAAAGAACCCCATGATCGGTTCGGTTGAGATATTGACCGAGATTCTCCCCTGTTGCCAGACATTGATGCCTTCGAAATTGGCAGAAGTCAGCGAAGCATAGCCGTCTTCCTGCTCCAAACCCACAATCTGCATGTGCGGATGGACCAGACTGCCGCCCGAAAGTGGGCCCTTGTTCTTGTACATGAGAACGCTGCGATACTGCCGGGAGTCAATCATCCGCTGCCAGCAATCCAGGGCAAACCGCATAACATGATGCAGCTCGTCCGGCGCATAGGTCACCAGATCGGCGTCATGGTCGGACGACTCAATCAATACGGTCTGGCGAGTGGCCCGCAAGGTCTTAAACTTATTCTCGAGCCAGATGCAGTCACCGTCGCGCCGGATGATATTGGCGAGTTCCTCGGTATCGCAAAAGGGGCACGCGGTGCCGGGACGACGGTTGTCGTCGGGCTTACCGTTCGCCTGCTGAACGTCAAATACCAGCGCCACGGGTTATACCCCCAGCGGCACGATCTTGGTGCCATGGAGCTCGGACACGCCTAGTGCCACCGCGACCGAATCGCGGTTGGCCGCAGTAATGCCACCACCGGGAAGGATGGTTAAGCGATCGCCCGCATACTCGATTAAGCGGGTCAGGTGATCGAAATTGCCCTCGATCGGCGTACCGGCCGCGCCACCATGCGTCAGGACGCGCGTGACGCCACAGTCGGCGAGCGTATCAATGGCATCCAGCTGAGCCTCGGTCGAGAGCTGGTCAAATGCCATATGGAAGGTGATGTCGACGGGCTCGCGCTTGCACTCCTCGGTCGCGCAGCCCGCCGCCATCACGAGAGCACCGAGGGTAAGCTCGTCGAGCGCCCAGCCGCCGGCACAGGGCTTGCAGCATCCAAAGACCAGGCCGTCAACGCCGGCACTCACGGCAAGGCCCAGATCCATCTCCATCATACGCAGCTCGTCCTGGTTGTAGTGAAAGTTGCCGCCACGCGGGCGAATCATGCACATCACCCGTGCATCGTGCTCGTGAGCATAGTTGGTCGTAGCGCTGATAACGCCGGCCGAAGGCGTAGTGCCACCAACGGCAAGGTTGTCGCACAGCTCGATACGCCTTGCACCGGCATCGATAGCCGCCGGCACCCGCTCAAAGTTCTCGGCACAAAACTCGTACAGCATAGATAGACCCCCAAAGGCGACAGACGTTTTCCGACGGGCATTGTCACACATCCCCATGAAGTTGCGGTGGAATAGGGA
>CAKUCJ010000119.1 GCA_934643435.1 uncultured Collinsella sp. | reverse complement strand
GCATATTAAGTGCTTTCCTTTGCGTGCGGAACTCGCGACAAACTTAATATATTTCGCCGGCCCTCTGCCAAGCTCGGGGAACGCCACGTTGATGTCTGCTTAACTCTGCTCGTTCAGGCTAATGACTTTGTTGGGGATCGATGATTTGCTGCAAGGTGAACTTGCATTGGGGTGTGTCGTCCTCTTCTTGCGAATCAGCGAAATCGAAAATCATGATGGCGCAGTTGGGGAGTTTGGTTGGTAGTTTGAAGTCTGCTGGCGCGGTGGCTTTTATGAATTGGCGGCTGGCGCTGCCGTGGCTTACTGCTAGGAGGGTTTTGGTGTCCTCGGCGCTTATGAGATTGGTGAGGGTGTTTACCATGCGCGCCTGCAGGGCTTGGCTTCCTTCTCCTCCGTAAGGGACTAGGTCTTCGCCGGGATCCCAGACGTCGGTGGGGAGGGCGTCGTGGGGGCCTTCTTCGAAGGTTCCGTAGCAGCGTTCGATGATGCCTTCGCAGGGCTCGACTGCTACGTTCTGGCCGAGGAGTTCGGTTGCGACGAGGCCTGCTGTGTCCATGGCTCGGCCCAAGGGCGAGGAGACCACTTTGTCCGGCACGACGTTGTGGGCTTTGAGCCATGCGGCTGCCATCCCGGCTTGCTGGCGGCCCAGGTCGGTGAGCGGTGAATCGCAGCGACCTTGGACGAGCTTTTTAACGTTGAATTCCGTCTGACCGTGGCGCAGTAGATATAGCCTCTTCATTCTCTCCCCTTCTGCATCAATAGCTTGAGCGATGCCACCCTATTCGTGAGTATGGCCTACGTAGTCTTCGTCGATCGTGATCTTCGCGAATGACTTGGGGTATTCGCATTCCACCTGTTTTGCCAGTGTCCGCTTTAGCTCTTCGGCGCTCATCGCCAAATCGGAGGGGCGCACGCAGTCAAAGATCACGTTGGTGTGCGTAGGGCCCGGCACACAGCGCAGATCGTGAATGGAAAGACGGCTATCGATCTGTTGAGCCATGGCGTTGATGCGCAAACGCATGCTCGCCACCTTGGGGTCGTCGGTCACGATGGGGTCGTAGTGGAGCGTGACGATCATGCCGTCTTCGTTCCTAAATGCCTGCTCAATATTGTCGAGCGTGTCGTGGCTTTCCAACGGGTCGGCTTCCGCCGCCATCTCGGCGTGGGCGCTTGCGAACTTTCTGCCCGGGCCGTAGTCGTGGACCATCAGGTCGTGCACGCCCAAAACGCCGGGATAGCTCATGATCTTGCTGCGAATATGCTCAACGAGCTTGGGGTCGGGCGCTTGGCCCAAAAGCGGGCTCACCGTATCTTGGATGAGCTCAAAACCGCTCCAGCCAATATAGGCACCAACGGCGAGTCCAACCAAGGCATCGAGGTTGATGCCTGTCACCTGCGAGACGATTGCGCACGCCAGCACGGCGCCCGTGGCAAGGACATCGTTCTTGGAATCCTGAGCCGTCGCATGCAGCGTCTCGGACTCAATACGGTCGCCGAGCTTTTGGTTAAGCGCCGCCATCCACAGCTTAACGACCATCGACAGCGCCAAAACCGCCACCAGGGCAAGCGAGAACTCAACGGGCTCGGGGTGAACGATGCGCTCAAACGAGGACTTCACCAGCTCAAGGCCGATGAGCAGCACGAGCGCTGCCACGACCAGGCCGGAAAGATACTCGTAACGACCGTGGCCGTAGGGGTGCTCGGGGTCGGCCGGCTTGCTCGCCAGCTTAAATCCCAGCACGCTCACGATGTTCGAGCTGGCATCGGACAGGTTGTTCATGGCGTCCGCCACGATCGAGACCGATCCCGACACCACGCCGATGGCACCCTTTGCAACGCAAAGTGCCACATTGGCGAGAATGCACACCACACCTGTCAACGTGCCCACACGCGCGCGATCGCCCTGTGCACGCTTAACAATCCACTCGACCATCTTTATCCGCCCCACGTCCCACTTATATATCTATTGTTCAAACGGATTGTAGTGTAGCCACTTTGCCCTCTAGATACAAAAAGGCCGCAACCCACAGGGGCTGCGGCCATAGAAGCGGATGTGACAAAGGGACAGTCCCTTTGTCACATCGTGCAGGCTACGCGCCCGCCTTCACCTCTCCGCTTATCGCTTCGAGACCATCAGTCTCATCTTGCACAGTAACCGGCTCCTGCGGCGGCACCATGCCAAAGCAGTAGCTCAGCGCTGCAGACACCGCGAATGCCGTGCCGCCAGCAGCACAGCACCACAGCAGATTCGAGATGCCGCCCGTGGCAAAGCCAATGACCATGAGGACATTCGTCATACCGATGGTATAGGCCGTAACGTGGCCCACGGCCGCAACAAGTCCTCCGACGGCGCCACCAATGGCCATGCATGTGAGGCGCCTGCCGTATTTAAAGCCGCAGCCATATAGCGCCGGCTCGCTCACGCCGCCAAGAACACCCGAGATCGAGTAGCCCAACATAAGCGCTTTTTCGTCCTTATCCAAAACGCGAAGCGATGCGCCGAAGGGCATGCCCCAGACAGCAAACGTCGCCATCGTCGCGGCGACGAGGATGCACGAGTCCGTTCCCACACTCATAAACTGCGCGTAG
Organism: uncultured Collinsella sp.; assembly: GCA_934643435.1. Lineage (GTDB taxonomy): Bacteria > Actinomycetota > Coriobacteriia > Coriobacteriales > Coriobacteriaceae > Collinsella. Next base: position 2,487 of record CAKUCJ010000119.1, on the reverse strand, counting down.
GCGAGCGATAGGACAACGTTGCTGACGCCCGCGATCTTAAGAAACTCCCAGCCCGCGGCGAGTCCCATGAGCGTGAGCAGCGACACGATGCCACCGGAATTGCCAAGCATAAACATAAGCTGTCCCAACAGCATGCCCAGATAGCTGCCCGCCGGAGCCGTGATACACAGGGATACCGGAACCATGACGAGCATGGTCGCAAACGGAACGAACGAGAACGCCACGGCCTGAGGGATAGTGCGCTTAAAGAAACGCTCCACCTGCCATAGCACAGGAACCGAAATGAGAATCGGAACAACAGTCGTCGTGTAATCGTTGACCGGTGCGGGGAGCAGACCGTACACAGAAGTCATCGATGCCCCTGTCGTCGACGCGGCATCGACAAGCTTCAGTAGATCGGGGGCAATGAGGACGCCGCCCAGCATCATGCCCAACTGTTCCGAGCAGCCAAGCTGGCGAGCGGCAGCCCAACCAAGATAGATGGGAAGAAAGTAGTAACCGGCGTTATAGAGCCAGCTGTAGAACAGCCGATAGATTTCGGAATCGGCAGGCCATAGGCCCAGCATGCCTTCGCCCATAATGACGGCCACGGTACGAAACAGCGCCGCGCAGACAATAAACGGCAACGCCGACATCATGCTTTTGGACAGATATTCGACCACGGCCATAGCGTTTGCTTTTACCGGCGCCAAGACCGATTGAGAAACTTGTGACACAGGAACCCTTTCCCCATGTGGCATGCGGGACAGTCCCTTTGTCACACAGTGCGGAAGTGACCGATTGAGCGGTACTTTTCGTAGCGGAGGTTGGTGAGCGTCGCATCGTCGAGTCGCCCGAGCGTATCGAAGGCTGCGAATGCCGAAGACATGACGGCGTCGGCAATCTCTTCGTGAGATAGGCCCGCATCGTCGACAATGCCGTCGATAATGCCGAGCGCCAGCAGGTCGGGGGCCGTGAGCTTAAGCGCCTCGGCGGCCTCATCCGCACGCTCGGTGTCCTTCCACAGGATCGACGCACATGCCTCGGGGCTCACGACCGAATAGGCCGAGCTCGAGAGCATCAGAATACGGTCGGCCACGGACAGCGCCAGTGCGCCGCCGGAACCGCCCTCGCCCGTCACTACGGAAACAATCGGCGTCTTAAGGCCGCTCATCTCCATAAGGTTCTGGGCAATCGCCTCGCCCTGGCCGCGTTCCTCGGCACCGATGCCGCAAAACGCGCCCGAGGTATCGACCAGACACAGGACCGGTCGTCCAAACTTCTCGGCCTGACGCATCAGGCGTCGCGCCTTGCGATAGCCCTCGGGATGCGCCATACCGAAGTTGCGGCGCATGCGCTCTTTGGTCGTGGTGCCGCGCTCGATGGCGATAACCGTCACAGGGCGCCCGTCTTTCCAGCCAATGCCACCCACCACGGCGGCATCGTCGCCAAAGTAACGGTCGCCATGCAGCTCCACAAATCCATCCAGACCCAGCGAGATCATCCCGCCCGCCGTGGCACGATCTGCCGAGCGGGTCTGCTTGACGATCTCGAGCGCCGTTTTTGGTGCGGGCGTGCGCTTAAACAGATGCCCCAGCTTTTTGCCGCGACGCCCCGTATGCACGATCTCGTGCGGTGCACCCAGGCTAGGCGCGTGCCCTTCGTGCAGCGCTAACAGCTCGCCCACCGTGAGCGCGATCTCGCCACGCGGAACGACCGCATCGCAAAAACCGTGCTCTAGCAAAAACTCGGAGCGCTGGAATCCCTTGGGCAGGCGCTTATGCATGTTCTGCTCGATCACGCGCGGGCCGGCAAACGCCGTCAGGGCATCGGGCTCGGCTAGGATGATGTCGCCCTCCATGGCAAAGCTCGCAGTTACGCCACCGGTCGTGGGATCGGTGAGCACCGTGATGTACAGGCCGCCCGCCTCGCCATGTCGTCTAACCGCCGCGGAGATCTTGGCCATCTGCATGAGCGAGGTCACGCCCTCTTGCATGCGGGCGCCGCCCGACACGGTAAAGCCGACAACCGGCAATCCCAACTCGGCCGCGCGCTCAAAGACGCGGCAGATCTTCTCGCCCACCACGGAGCCCATCGAGCCCATCATAAAGTTGGCGTCCATAAAGAAGAGCGCCGTATCGCAGCCGCAGACCTTGCCCCTGCCGCACACGACGGCGTCGCGCTCGCCCGAGCGCTCGGCCGCGCCCTTGAGCTTGTCGGCATAGCCGGGAAACGAGAGAAAGTCCTCCGACGCCAGCTCGGCATCCCATTCCTCAAAGGTGCCCGCGTCGACCGTCATGCGCAGGCGCGCGCGACCGCTCACACGAAAGTGCTTGCCGCAACGGGGACACACCTCGAGGTTGTCGTGCAGACGCGCCTCGTCGATCACGCGGCGGCACTCGGGGCACTTGATAAACACGTGGCGTGCGGGGAACTCGGCACACGACTCGGTTATCGGCCCCTCAAGGACATTGACCGCCTTCGCTTTTCTATTCATCAGCATAGAGA
>CAKUCJ010000118.1 GCA_934643435.1 uncultured Collinsella sp. | reverse complement strand
AGGCCTAGATGTTGTGGTCAACCAGCGTAATCTCGCCTATATCCTGTCTTTATTTTGGGTATAGACGTCTATGTGTGTGCTAAAGTAATGAGTCCTGTGGACTATGAAGGGAGAATCTGTGCCTAAAAAGACTGAGAGCACGGGTACTGGGCTGGAATCCTACGTTGCAAAGCTCATGGGCAACGGCTCAAACAGGACTTCGGTAACCGAGGACGAGATTCAGGTCGCCCTGAAGGATATCGATGTAACTGACGAGCAGCTCACCGCGGTGTATTCCGCGCTGCGCAACAGCGGCATCCAGATTATCTCCGCGAGCGGAAACGACGACGCCCCCATGGACGTCGACGATGACGATAACGATACCGACGATTTCGATGACGACGACGAGCACGATTCCGGCTCGCTCGACGATCACGAGCTTAAGATGGCCCGTCAGGCCGATGCCGAGATGGGCTCTTCCAAGAGCAAGAAGAAGCGCACCGTGCGCACGTCCCGTTCGCGCTCGCGCGTGCGTGGCATCGATGCCTCCACGGTGATGCTGACCGGCGACCCGGTTCGTATGTACCTCAAGGAGATCGGTAAGGTCGACCTGCTGACCGCCTCCGAAGAGGTCGATCTGGCCATGAAGATCGAGGCCGGTCTCGAGGCCACCGAGAAGCTCGAGGCTGCCGAGGCGGGCGAGATCGAGCTCACCCGCGCCGAGATGCGTCGTCTTACGCGCATTGAGAACGTGGGCCTCGAGGCCAAACAGGCGCTCATCAGCGCTAACCTGCGCCTGGTCGTCTCCATCGCCAAGCGCTATGTCGGTCGCGGCATGCTGTTCCTGGATCTGATCCAGGAGGGCAACCTCGGTCTGATCCGCGCCGTCGAGAAGTTCGACTACCAGAAGGGCTTTAAGTTTTCCACGTATGCCACGTGGTGGATCCGTCAGGCTATCACGCGCGCCATCGCCGACCAGGCCCGTACCATCCGTATTCCTGTGCACATGGTCGAGACCATCAACAAGCTCGTCCGCGTGCAGCGACAGCTCCTTCAAGACTTGGGTCGCGACCCGACCCCCGAGGAGATCGGTGCCGAGATGGACATGAGCGCCGACCGCGTCCGCGAGATCCAGAAGATTTCGCAGGAGCCCGTGTCGCTCGAGACCCCCATCGGCGAGGAAGAGGATTCTCAGCTGGGCGACTTCATCGAGGACTCCCAGGCTATCGTTCCGCCCGATGCCGCCAGCTTCTCCATGCTGCAGGAGCAGCTTACCCAAGTGCTCGATTCGCTTGCCGATCGCGAGCGCAAGGTTATCGAGCTGCGCTTTGGTCTTGTTGACGGACATCCCCGTACGCTTGAGGAAGTCGGTCGCGAGTTTGGCGTCACGCGCGAGCGTATTCGCCAGATCGAGTCCAAGACCCTGGCCAAGCTCCGCCATCCGAGCCGCTCTAGCAAGTTGAAGGACTACATCGAGTCTTAGTTGTTACGCGGTTTTACCAAACCGCGTAACGGCTCGACGCTGCGCGCCGCCCAGAGCGACAATTTGTCATTCAAAAGGCAAGGCATGACCAGAAGGTCTATGCCTTGCCTTTTTCATGCCAACTTGTTCGCTCTGGGCGTCGCTCGCTGGCATTGCCAAAACATCGGCGTTTCCGGCACTTGGGCGGCACTTGGGGACGTTCCTTTTGTGCCGGCACCTGGGGACACTCCTGCGACCGGAAAATTTCTTAAAAAAGTTCTTGCCCTACGCTGATTCGTCCGTATAATAAACTTCGTTGCTTGAGAGCACGCACCTATTCCTCGGTAGCTCAATGGTAGAGCACGCGGCTGTTAACCGCGCTGTTGTAGGTTCGAGTCCTACCCGGGGAGCCAGAATTTCTCAGCCCATTCCGCTGGGCTTTTAAATTCCTCGGTAGCTCAATGGTAGAGCACGCGGCTGTTAACCGCGCTGTTGTAGGTTCGAGTCCTACCCGGGGAGCCAGGTTGTAAAACCCGTCGCTTTTGCGGCGGGTTTTTTCATGCCGCGATTGCTTATCATGAACGTTACCGTATCAACATTTCGTGTCGAGGATGTAATCCCTTGGCCCACAACCGCAACATGGCGCGGTCGTTGTAGAATATTGGAATGATTGCTCCCACGACATGGTGCCGCGAGCACCAGAAAAGGAGATTCTTGTGTCTGAGACCATTAACGGCAGCCTGAGCGTCTCGAACGACGTAATTGCCGATATTGCCGGTTATGCCGCGATGACGTGCTACGGCGTCGTCGGTATGGCCGAGCAGCTCCAGGGCGCCGAGAGCGTGCGCCTGCTTGCCGGCCAGCGCCTCCGCAAGGGCGTGCTTGTCTCCGCCGACGAGAACGGCCTCACGGTCGATCTGCACGTCGTGCTCGAGAACGGCGTCAACATGAAGTCCGTCTGCCACAATCTTTCGAGCTCCGTTGCCTTCACCCTGCAGGAGATCGCCCAGATCGATCCTGCCAGCCTTAAGATCGGCATCCACATCGACGCGCTCAAGAGCCGTCTGAACTAGCATCCGAACACGGAGATTTCACCACTCATGATTGCAAAGACCATTCGCACCTGTTTTCCGATCGCTGCGGCTGCCGTTTCCGAAAAGGCCGAGGAGATCAACAAGCTCAACGTCTTCCCCGTACCCGACGGCGACACCGGCACCAACATGTCGCTCACGCTCGCCTCGGTGACCAAGGAGCTCTCTGCGCTTCCCGCCGATGCCGACATGGAGGCCATCGCCGGCGCCATCACCCACGGCTCCCTGATGGGCGCCCGCGGCAACTCCGGCGTTATCACCTCGCAGATCCTGCGCGGCGTGGCCGAGGGCCTTGTCTCCGCCGACGAGCCCATTACGTCCGCTAACATCGCCTTCGCCTTCCGTCGCGCCGTCAAGGTGGCCTTCCAGGCTGTCCGTAAGCCCATCGAGGGCACGATCCTCACGGTCCTGCGCGACGTCTCGACCAAGGCCGACGAGTGCGAGAAGAAGAAGTTCTCGGCCGAGGACGCACTCGACGCCATCGTCGTCGAGGCCTACCAGTCCGTCGCCCGCACGCCCGACCTGCTGCCCGTTTTGAAGGAGAACGGCGTGGTCGACTCCGGCGCCTTTGGCTTTGCCATCTTCCTCGAGAACTTTGTTGCCGCCGCCCTTGGCCGCAGCACTGTGGTTGAGGATTTCTCCGCTACGTTTGACTCCGCTGGCTCTGCCCGCGACGCCGCCCTCGACCGTGTTGAGATCGAGGCCAACGACGACTGGGAGGGCTCGGAGTTCCGTTACTGCAACGAGTTCCTCTTTAAGGCCGACGCCCCGTTTGACGAGGACGAGTGCCTTAAGTTCCTGGGTTCCATGGGCGACTGTGAGCTGCTCGTGGGCGCGTACCCCGATTACAAGATCCATGTGCACTCCAACACCCCGAACCTGGTGCTCGAGCATATGCTCCAGCTTGGCCAGATCTACGAGGTCTTTATCCATAACATGGAGATGGAGGCCCACGACCGTACCGCCAAGATCCACGAGGACCAGGAGAAAGCCGCCGAGCCCGCGAAGGCCCTGGGTTTTGTCGCCGTTGCCGCCGGTTCCGGCGAGGCCGACATTCTCAAGTCCCTCGGCGTCGACGTGATCGTGTCGGGTGGCCAGACCATGAACCCCTCGACTGCCGACCTGCTGGGCGCCGTCGACCAGGTCAACGCGACCTCGGTCATCATCCTGCCCAACAATGGCAACATCCGCATGGCTGCCGAGGCCGCTGCCTCCGCCTGCACCGACAAGAAGGTCGCCGTCGTTCCCACCAAGACCGTCCCGCAGGCCTTCTCCGCACTGTTCGCGGTCCTGCCCGATTCCGAGCTCGAGGATGCCGTTGCCGTTATGGTCGACGCCATCAGCGAGGTCCGCGATGGCGAGGTCACCCGTGCCGTGCGCGACTCCAGTGCCTCCGACGGCTCGCCGATTCACTCCGGTGATGTCATGGGCATCATCGCCGGCTCCATCGATGTGGTCGGCTCCGATGTGAAGCAGGTCACGCTCGACTGCATCAACCGTATGCAGGAGGAAGAGGAGGGCGACGCGCTGACGATTCTGGCTGGCGAGGAGCTGTCCGACGAGGCTTTCCAGGAGATCGTTGACGCCATCGAGGAGGCTCAGCCCGATCTGGAGATCGATGCTCACCGTGGCGAGCAGCCGCTCTATCCTGTGATCTTCTCGATCGAGTAGGCTCTGCCTATGTCCGAGCTGTGCTCCGTGCCGCGCGTCTCGGAGCGCTTTGCCCAGAGCAATGCGTTCGATGAGGATATCGCGCGACTCAAATATGTTTCGGGTAAACGTGAGGAGGCCCTTCGCCGTCTGGGAATTCGGACGGTGGGGGACCTCCTTCTCCATATTCCTCATCGCTACCTGGACTTCACCCGCTCGTGGTCCATCGAGATGGCGCCCATCGGTACCGTGTGCACCATCATCGCCACGATCGATCGCATTGTCCAAAAGCAGCCCCGTCTGCGTATGCAGGTGACTGAGATCTCGCTCGTGGACGAGACGGGCGTGCTGCAGGTTGCCTTTTTCCGTCAGCCTTGGATTGCCCAACAGCTTAAGCAGGGCGACCGCCTGGCCGTGATGGGCAAGGTCGAGTTTGCTTATGGTTTTAAGCAAATGGCCTCACCCCACTTTGAAAAGCTCGAGGACGGGCGTGCCGCGGGTACCATTTTGCCGGTCCACTACGTAAGTGACGGCGTGAGTCAGGCATGGATGCGCCGTATCGTGAGCGGTGCGCTCGAAGTGGCTTCCAATCCGTTCGATCCCATTCCCGCGCCGCTGCGCGCAAAGCGGAAGCTCATGAGCAATGCCCGTGCGCTGCGCTCGATCCACTTTCCCTCGAGCATGGCCGAGCGCGATATCGCGCGCCGGCGTCTTGCCTACGAGGAGTGTCTTTACTTGCAGCTCGCGCTGCGCCTGCGCAACGATGGCGGCTTGGTCGACGTCGTGCCCTATGCGCACGTTGCGGGCGAGCGCCTGTCCGCGCTTAAACAGGCCCTGCCGTTTTCGCTGAGCGATGAGCAGGAGGCTGCATTCCAGAACATCCTGCATGACATGTGCGATGGCGGCCGTGTGATGAACCGTCTGCTGCTGGG
>CAKUCJ010000117.1 GCA_934643435.1 uncultured Collinsella sp. | reverse complement strand
GCCTTTAGACGCGAGCCCGGGGCCCGTGGGTTATACCCTAAGAGCAAACCACCCTTTTTAAGGGTGGTTCTGATTGGCGGACACATCGCATTGCCGCGGCGGGCGGCGAACCGTTGTTCGAGACGAACGGTGCTCCCGATTCACTTGAACCAGTTGGTGTCGAGTAGTCGTTTTTGCCCAGAGCTTCGGTGGCGCACGACGTGGACCAGATGCGCGTCGACGGTCGTTTGCGCGTGGGCAAGGTGTGCCTGAATGCACCTAGCCTGGGGCGCGTGGCCAACGACGACGGCTTTATCGAACGCAACTTTGAGCTGTGCAACACCGGCGGTCAGAACCGCGAGCTCAGCCCCAAGGGCATCGACAAGGGCGTGGGCGTTGCGCGGGCACTGGAGTATCTGGGTCGTGCGGGTAATGCGCGCACCTTTGGCTTTGGCGATTCGGGCAACGATCTGGGTATGCTCGCCGCCGTGGAGACGGCCGTGGCCATGGGCAATGCCATGCCCGAGGTCAAGGCAGTCGCCGACTACGTGACCGACGACGTCGCGCACGACGGCACGGTTGCTGCCATGCGCCACTTCGGCTTGATCTAATAAATGGCCGGTTCGCCCTCACTGTGGGCGAACCGGCCATTTGAGTTATTTTGCAAAATAGAGCTTGGGATGACTGCGGCTGCTCTCGATTGCCGCTGTCATGATGCCCTCGTTGTCTCCATCAACGATGATGCCATCGAGGTCATCGATCTGAGCAGACTGATAAAAACTAGTCTTGTTGAACTTTCCCTGGTCAACCATCATGTAGCCCTGGTTTGAGTTGGTCAGATACGTGCGCTTGATCATGGCCGAGAAGTCATGCTCGACGGTAAAGCCGTGGTCGGGATGGAATCCGTCCGCGCTCACAAATGCCTTGTCGGCATGAAGCTTACTCATGCAGTCGAGCGTCAGCGCGCCCGCGAGATAGAGGTGACCCTTGCGCACGGAGCCGCCCAGCAGCACTACCGAAGCATTGGGCAGATTAAAGCTGGCATAGTTTGCGATGGCAAGATCGCCGGTGATGATGGTGATATCGCGTTTGTCCATGAGGGCTTTAGTGAAGTAAAAGGCCGTGGTGCCGATGTCAATCACCAGAACGTCACCATCGTCAACAAGGGTTGCCGCGGTCGCGGCGATTGCCTCCTTGGCCTCGACCTGGACATTGATGCGCTCTTCGGGATACGAAATGGCATTGGAACGAGAAAGCGATACCGCTCCGCCACGTACGCGACGCAATTTGCCTTCCGATTCCAGCGAGACGAGGTCGTGTCGCGCGGTAACTTCCGAAACCGAAAAGCGGCGAACGATGTCGGATACCGAGATATTTGGCTTTTCGGCCAGCCAGTTCATGATAAATCGCTGACGTTCGGCCGGAGAAAGGTCTGAAGTTGATGCCATGAGTCGCTCCTTTTGAACGAAAGGCAAAAGAAATGCCTTTCGTATTCGAAATATAACGTATCGATATGAAAAGAACAAGGCATAATCGAATGAACAAAATGAATGATATGGCATGTTCTTACATCATAAGTAGCGGATGGCGTGCACGTAAATGGCCTATAAAGAGTTTTGTTCTGAAAGTGTTGCCGAAAAGAGATACGTTCACGCCCGATAATCGACCGTTCACGGAAAGTTGACAATTGAGCTTTCGATAGCTTTTGAAATAGTTTATAAAAGAAAGCCGAGAAGCTTTTGAAACAAAGAAAAAAGCTTTCGATAGCAATAGTGATAGATGAGAAAGGACCGAACATGGCAATCAAGGTGTTTGCCGACGGCGCTAACCTCGAGGGCATGCTTGACATGCATGACAATGGCAACGTTCAGGGCTTCACGACCAATCCTTCCCTTATGAAGGCCGGTGGCGTGACTGACTACCGCGCTTTTGCCAAGACGGTTCTTGAGCACATCACCGATGTGTCGGTCTCTTTTGAGGTGTTTGCCGACGACGAGGCGGGTATGGAGGCCGAGGCTCGCGAGATTGCAACTTGGGCGGACAACGTCTACGTTAAGATCCCGGCGCTCAACACCAAGGGCGAGTCCACCGCCGCGCTGGTCAAGCGTCTTTCCGCCGATGGTATCAAGGTGAATGTCACCACCATCTTCACGCCCGAGCAGGTCGACGAGTTCGTTGATGCCGTTTCTGCCGAGACCCCCTCTATTCTGTCCATCTTCGCCGGTCGTATCGCCGATACCGGCGTTGATCCGCTGCCCCTCATGGCAGAGTCCGTAAAGAAGGCTGCCGTTAAGCCCGCTGCCGAGGTTCTCTGGGCGTCCACGCGTGAGGTGCTCAACATCTTCCAGGCAGAGTCTGTTGGTTGCCAGATCATTACGGTTCCCAATGCCCTTCTTGCCAAGCGCAAGAATTTCGGAAAAGATTTGCTCGAGTACTCGCTTGATACGGTCAAGGGCTTTGCCCGCGACATTCAGGCGCTTGGTTTTCATATCCTGCCCGAGGAGTAGGGAGCTGCCATGCTGACCGATCTTCTTAAACCAGAGCTTGTTGCCTGTCATGTCCAGGCCTCCGATTGGGAGGAAGCGATTAGGGCATGTGGCAAGCTGCTCGTTGACGCGGGCAAATGCGACCAGAGCTATGTCGACGCCATGATTTCATCGGTTCACAAATTTGGTCCCTATATGGTCTTGGAAGAGGGCATCGCCATGCCCCACGCTCAGGCCGATGGCAATGTGAGCGAAGCGGGAATCTGCATCGTCACGCTTGATCCTGCGGTCGCATTTGGACATGAGGATTTCGATCCGGTTCACGTGCTCGTGGGCATTTGCGCGCCCGATCCCAAGGCTCATCTTGGTTGCTTGGCGGAACTTTCGCAGATGTTCGAGGACGAGGACTGCGTTGCCAAACTCAGCGCGTGCGATACGCCCGAGCAGGTTTTGGAGACCATGCGTTCATTCTTTTAGGCCTTAATGGCACGGCGATGCGTCGCCGCTTTTGGATAGACGGAAAACCCGTCACGTGTAGGAGAGGAAGGTTGCCATGCATATCATCACCGTATGCGGAAACGGCATCGGGTCTAGCCTGATGCTCGCTGGCAAAGTCGAGGAGCTTTGTGAGGAGGAGGGCATCAAGGCCGACGTTGAGTCTATGGACCTGAACGGTGCTTCTTCCGCAAATCCGGATCTGTTCATTACCGTTAAGGAGCTCGCCCCCGAGCTTCACGGTAACGTCGTGATCGTTCGCAGCTACGTGAACAAGAAGAAGATCCGCGAAGACGCCCTCGAGGCGATCAAGGCGGCCGCCGCTAACGCCTAAAGCGGCACAAAAAAGGGCGGTTCCCTGTGGAAGAGGGAAACGCGCCCACGTTAGAAAGAAAGGAAGCCCAGATGCAAGTCATCCTTCCCATACTTGAGTTTATCCAATCGATTCTGACCAAGCCAGCATGGATTATGGGTCTGTTCGCTTTTGTGGGCCTTGTCGCGCTTAAGCGTCCCGCCCACAAGGTGATGACAGGCACCCTGAAGCCGATCCTTGGCTACATCATGCTGTCCGCTGGCGCCGCTGTTGTTCAGGAGAACCTTGCTCCGCTTGGCACGTTCATCGAGACTGGTTTCCACATCACCGGCGTCGTGCCCAACAACGAGGTCGTCGTTTCGATGGCTCAGAGCGTCCTTGGCGTTCAGACCATGATGATCCTGATTCTCGGCTACGTCGTGAACATTATCATTGCTCGCTTTACCAAGTTTAAGTACATTTTCCTGACGGGCCATCACAGCATGTTCATGGCTTGCCTGCTGTCTGCTGTTCTGCAGGCATCTGGCTTCGAGGATGTCCAGCTTATCATTGTGGGTGGTATGTTCCTGGGCCTCGTGAGCGCTATGCTTCCCGCCGTCGGCCAGCGTTTCACCGAGAAGGTTACCGATGGCGACGAGATCGCAATGGGTCACTTCGGCTCGCTTGCCTACTATATCTCCGCTGCGGTCGGTACGCTGTTTGCCAAGGACGCCGAGGAGAACAGCACCGAGAAGATCGAGGTTCCCGAGAAGTATGCCTTCCTGCGCGACACCACCATCTCCACGGCTCTTACCATGGCCTTCTTCTACCTGGTGACTGCTTTTGCTGCCTACATTGCAGATCCTGCGGTTGTTGCTGAGACCGCTGGCGGCGACAACGTGATTGTTTACGCCCTGACCTGTGCTCTGTCCTTCGCCGTCGGTGTCACCATCGTCTATAACGGCGTCCGTATGATCCTTGCCGACCTGGTCCCGGCTTTCCAGGGCATCTCCAACAAGCTGATCCCTGGCGCCATCCCTGCCGTCGACTGCGCCGTCTTCTTCCCCTATGCTCCTACCGCTGTCATCCTCGGCTTTGTCGCTTCCTTTATCGGTGGCGTGGTCGGTATGTTCATCGTGGGTGCCACCCTCGGCATCTTCATCATCCCGGGCATGGTTCCCCACTTCTTCTGCGGTGCTACCGCCGGCATCTACGGCAATGCTACCGGTGGCCGCAAAGGCGCAGCACTCGGTGCTTTCGTCAACGGCCTGCTCATCACCTTTGCCCCCGCACTGCTCCTGCCTGTTCTTGATGTCTTCGGCTTCAAGAACACCACGTTCGGCGACTTTGACTTCTCCGTCATTGGTATTACGCTCGGCCGTGCTGCCGAGGCCTTCGGTACCACCGGTGTCTATGCGATTCTTGCTGTCCTTCTGATCATCGCCTTTGTCCCCAACTTCATCCACACCAAGGGCGCTGTGATCAACCACGTTGAGGAAGAGTAATCCAGGCGTACGTTAAGCCCTAATCGGGCGGAGCTCCGATAACCGGCTCCTACACGGAAGCGGTGACGTCCCAAATGAGGCGTCACCGCTTTTTTGTTTTGGAGCGATTGTGAAAACACGCCGGTGAAGCGGTGCCTCTGCGCCGTGAGCGGAGTCAACCGCAATGAAAGGCAAAAACGTTTTGCCGCTGGGGTGTCGATATAAAAATGGTAAAACCGTAAAACCGTTCGCCGACAAGATAAAAAACCAGCAGCTCACGCCTTGAAAAACATAGGTAAAGTGTTTAGCAGTTTACCGGCCTTATGCAAACGGAAGGAATCAGGCAGATGGCAATCAAGGTGTTCGCTGACGGTGCAAACCTCGAGGGCATGCTCGACATGTACGAGAAC
>CAKUCJ010000116.1 GCA_934643435.1 uncultured Collinsella sp. | reverse complement strand
TATGGACGCCATCGTAAAGATGCTCGAAAAGCATCAACCGTTCTTTGAGAAGATCTCGAGGAACATCTACCTCCAGGCCATCAAGGACGGATTCCTTGGGTGCATGCCCATCGTCCTCACCTCTTCGATCTTTCTGCTGATCGCCACGCTTCCCGGCGTGGTCGGCATCACGCTGCCCCAGCCGCTCATCGACTGGTGCAACAAGCTCTACAACTTCACCATGGGTGTCATGGGCATCATGGTTGCCGGCACCACTGCCAAGAACTTCACGGCATCCATGAACCGTCGCATGCCCGCCGGCAAGGTGCTCAACGACGGCTCCACCATGGTGGCCGCCCAGTGCAGCATGCTTTTGCTCGCCGTTACGCAGTTCACCACCAAGTTCAACGGCTCCGAGCTTTCGGTCTTCGACTGCACCAGCATGGGTACGCGCGGTCTGTTCTCGGCCTATATCGCCGCGTTCATTACCGTGTGGGTTTATAAGTTCTGTGTCTCGCGTGATCTGACCATTAAGCTGCCCAAGGAGGTCCCGGGCGCTATCGCTCAGAACTTCCGTGACATCATCCCCTTCGGCGGCGCCGTCATCATCTGCGGCATCATCGATGTCGTCGTGCGCAACCTCATGGGCGTTCCGTTCTCCGAGCTGCTTATCAAACTGCTCTCCCCGCTCTTTACCGCTGCAGAAACCTATCCTGGCCTTATCCTTATCCAGGCAGCCACCGCGTTCTTCTGGTTCATCGGCGTCCACGGCCCCTCGATCGTCCAGCCGGGCATCGACCCCATCCGTCTTGCCAACCAGGCCGAGAACCTGCAGGTTCTGCTGGCCGGTGGCCACCCTGCCCACTCCCTCACCTTTAACATGTCGCTCGTGGGCGAGTTCGGCGGCACCGGCGCCACGTTCATCGTGCCGCTTCTGCTGATTCTCTTTATGAAGTCCAAGCAGCTCAAGGCCGTCGGTAAGGCCTCGATTGTTCCTGTTGCCTTTGCTGTCAACGAGCCGCTGCTCTTCGGCGCGCCGATGATCCTTAACCCCTACATGCTCATCCCCTTTGTTGCCGCCGGCTGCGTCAACGTGAGTGTTGCCAAGTTCTTTATCGATAACGTGGGTATGAACGGCTTCTCCTTCGTGGTGCCTTGGGCCACCCCCGCCCCCATCGGTATCTTCATCACCACGAACTTCCAGCTTATCGCCCTGGTATTTGTCGCGATTATCATCTTGCTGGACGCCATCATCTACCTGCCGTTCTTGAAGGCATACGATAAGCTGCTCTGCGACCAGGAGGCCGAGCGCGCCGCCGAGCTGGGTCTCGAGTCCGATGGTGCCGCTGCCATCGCTGCCAGCACCCCTGCACCCGCCATCGAGCCGACCGCCGCTGCCGTCGACAGCGAGCCTGTCGCCGATCAGCCCGAGCCCGCTGCCGATGCATCCGCCAAGAAGGATGTCGATGGCCTGAAGGTCCTCGTCCTGTGCGCCGGCGCCGGCACCTCTGCCATGCTCGCCAACGCCATCAAGGAAGGTGCCGCGCAGACCGGAGAGAACATCGCTTCCTCCGCAGGCGCCTATGGCCAGCACACCGCCATCATGGATCAGTACGACGTTATCGTGCTTGCCCCGCAGGTTCGTAGCTACTACAACGACATGAAGGCCGACACCGATCGTCTGGGCATTAAGCTGCTCGCTCCCCGCGGTAAGGAATATATCGACCTTACTCGCGACCCCGCTGGCGCCATCAAGTGGCTCCGCGAGAACCTTAACTAGTTCCTCCCTCTGTTGGTGCCCGGATCCCCAGTTCGGGCACCTCTCCCTATTCGTATCCCACAGAAAGGATGACTCATGACCAATCCCATGCAGTTCCCCGACGGCTTCGTGTTTGGCGGCGCCACCGCCGCTTACCAGGTTGAGGGCGAGACCCGCACGCACGGCAAGGGCAAAGTGCCTTGGGACGATTTCCTGGCTGCTCAGGGTCGCTTCTCCCCCGATCCCGCAAGCGATTTCTACAACAAGTACCCGGTCGATATCGACCTGTGCCAGCGCTTTGGCATCAACGGTATCCGTGTCTCCATCGCTTGGAGCCGTATCTTCCCCAACGGCACTGGTGAGATCAACCCCGAGGGCGTTGCCTTCTATCACGAGCTCTTTGCCACCTGTAATAAAGCCGGCGTTATCCCCTACGTCACGCTCGATCACTTCGATACGCCCGAGGCCTTCTACCAGGACGGCGGCGAGGGCTTCCTGACGCGCACGACGATCGACGCCTTTGTCGAGTACGCCAAGTTCTGCTTTGCCGAGTTCACCGAGGTCAAGCACTGGTTTACCTTTAACGAGATTCCCGCGACCGCCGAGGGCAGCTTTATCGTCGGCAACTGGCCGCACGGCGAAAAGTATCGCCTGGACAAGGCCTTCCAGCTCATGCACAACATGATGGTGGCCCACGCCAAGGCTGTCGTCGCCTTCCATGAGGGCGGCTTTGAGGGCGAGATCGGCATTGTCCAGAACCTGGAGCCCAAGTATCCCCTCGACCCCAACAGCGCTGCCGACTGCGAGGCAGCCCGCATGGCCGACGTCATCAACAACCGCTGGGTGCTCGACGCCACCTTCCGCGGCCACTATGCAGCCGACACCATGGAGGCTGCGACCAAGCTGGCCCATATCGCCGGCGGCGAGCTCGACGTCCGCGACGAGGACATCGCCGCGCTGACCGCCGCGCTCCCCTACAACGATTGCCTGGGCGTCAACACCTACAAGTGTCAGTTCCTGCGTGCCGCCGAGGGCGAAAACGACATCAACCACAATGGCACTGGCGACAAGGGCTCCTCGCGCTGGTTCCTCAAGGGCGTTGGTGAGTCATGCGTGCGCGAAGGCGTACCCACCACCGATTGGGACTGGATTATCTATCCCGAGGGCCTCTACGACCTGCTGCTCCGCATTAAGAACGATTACCCCAACTACAAGAAGATCTACATCACCGAGAACGGCATGGGCTATAAGGACGACTTTGAGGACGGCTTTATCGACGACGCCCCTCGCATCGACTACATGCGCCAGCATCTCGCGTGGATCCTCAAGGCAATCGACGGCGGCGTAAACGTCGACGGCTACTTTGTGTGGTCGCTGCAGGACCAGTTCTCCTGGACCAACGGCTACAACAAGCGCTATGGCCTGTTCTACATCGACTTTGAGACCCAGAAGCGCTATCCCAAGGCAAGCGCGTACTGGTACAAGAACGTCGCGGAGACCGGCCTGCTCATGGCCTAGTTTCAGCCACATACCCCTTGTCGGCCGCATGCGAATCCCCCACGGGATCGCATGCGGCCTTTTTTGTTTTTAGCTCGGCCCGCGCCACACGTTTATCTCAATCTGTAACATCTAGCCGAGTTTTTCAGTCCTACCTGTTACAGATCAAGACAAAGGTCACAGCCCGAACCGGAACATCTCAATCCATAACATCTAGACCGGTTTTTGCCGTCCAGTTGTTACAGATTGAGACAGTTAGATGGCGGAATCCACTCTTTCCAAGCAGTTATGGAACGCAGGCTCGAGTTTTCGGTGTCACGAACATACTTTCGGTATCATTTTATGTTGGTATGATACCGAAAGTATGTTCGAGCATGCGAAAACCCCGTGCGTTGACTCAACCAATCCACGGGCCTACAAACTCCGTCAATCTTCCGAACGTGCCTGAATCCCTATTTGCGCGTCATTTCGCGTCACGTTGACGCGCAAAATGACACGCAAATTTTTACGTGTCATAATTTTGACATGCAAAATGACGTGTAAAATTTTACGTGTCATTTCTCACGTCAAATTGAAGCGAAACGGAGCAACACGATGCAAGAATCCAAAGATCTTGAATTCAAGGAATGCGTCACCAATTCGTTCCTTAAAACCGTCTCCGCTTATGCGAACAGCACGGGAGGACGCGTTCTATTTGGAATTAACGACAACGGAGAAACCGTTGGCCTCGATGACCCCAAGCAGACCTGCCTGGATATCGAAAACAAGATTAACGATTCGATCATCCCCCAGCCTGATTACTCCTTAAAAATCAACGAGCCCGATGCAACTGTAGAGCTTACGGTCTTTCCCGGCAGGTCGAAGCCTTACCTATACCGCTCGAAGGCATACAAGCGCAACGACACCGCGACCATACCAGTTGATACCCTGGGGCTTTCACGCCTCGTGCTCGAAGGTCAAAACCTCTCCTTTGAACAGCTCCCGGCAAGCAAGCAAGATCTATCTTTCACCGTTTTAGAGAATCGCCTAAAAGCAAAGCTCTCACTTCAGTCATTCACAACCGATACTCTCAAAACCCTCGGCCTGCTCGATGAGACCGGAACCTACAACAACGCGGCGGAACTGCTCGCGGACGAGAACGATTTCCCAGGTATCGACATGGCGGTGTTTGGCAACACCATCAACCTCATTAAGCAGCGCAAAACTCTCGAACATGCATCGGTTTTAACGGAGATTGACGGCGCTCTTGAACTATTTGAAACTCAGTACTGTTACGAAGAGATCAAGGGAATGGAGCGGGTCCGCAAGGAGCTCATTCCGCTCGAAGCATTCCGCGAGGCCATTACCAATGCAATCGTTCACAGGACTTGGGATGTACCCGCGCACATTCGCATCTCGATGTTCGACGACCGCGTGGAAGTTGCCTCGCCCGGCGGCTTGCCAGCAAGCATGACTGTCGATGAATACCTGTCCGACATGCTGTCCGTTAGACGCAATCGTATTCTTGCCGAAGTCTTTTTGCGCCTAGGCCTTATCGAGGCATTCGGAACGGGCATTATGCGAATTCGAGACACCTATAAAGACAGCATCAAAAAGCCTCGTTTTCAAGTATCGGATAACGCCATTGTGGTCACGCTTCCCCTACTCATGGATAACCCCGGGCTCGAAGGCGACGAACTTACCGTATTCGGACTGCTGAGTGGAGTACACCCTCAATCGACAAGCGAGCTTGCGGCCAAAGTTACCTTTAGCCGCTCGAAGCTGCTTCGCATCCTCAAAAAACTCGTTGAGACAGGCCTGGCGACAGTTGAAGGCACCGGCAGAGGGCAGAAGTATCGCCTGCTTCGCTAGTTAGCAGATGACCTGCGTGTGCTCCTCGATGGCGGCGCGGTCTTCTGCCGAGATGCTCGGCTCGCATACCACGGCGTCCAGGCTGTCCAGACGGCAGAAGGTGTAGAA
>CAKUCJ010000115.1 GCA_934643435.1 uncultured Collinsella sp. | reverse complement strand
ACCGACGAGGGCATCAACCTCGCCGGCGTGGTGCGCATCCTCGATATGAAGGAGCGTGCCGAGGAGCGCGAGCGCGAGAACGAGAAGCTCCGCGCCCGCGTGCGTCAGCTCGAGGACGAGCTGCACGAGTACAAGATGCAGAAGAAGATCACCGCGCTGGCCCCGCGCGACGGCTCAGTCAACCCCGAGCAAGTCATGCGCAAGTTGCTGGGCGCCGGCGGGGATCTCTAGGTTACGCCGTTCTGCCGAACGGCGTAACGGCTCGACGCTGCAAGCCCGCCAGAGCGGCAATCTGACGTTCAATCGTCGGTCGCGTACCGAAGTACGCCTCCCTCCTCTTTCACGTCACCTTGCTCGCTCTGGCGGGCTTTCGCTGTCTGCGCCAAAACATCGGCGTTGCCGGAGTGGCGGGCCTTTTCGTTTGCTACTATCACAGGGATGGAGACGACGATGGGAGCGAGACATGCCTCTTCATGAGAATCCCGAGCTCAAGAGGGAGAGCTTCGAGTCCCTGCTCATGGCCGGGCTCGTGGGCCTCGGCACCACGATGTGCGCCGCGATGGACGCAAATCCAGGATTTGTGCCCTGCAGCCATGCGTTTGACGTGCTTCTCGAGGGCCTCGAGGCGGCAGCGGTCCCTGCTCCCTTAGAGATCCTCCGCGAGCAGGCAGATAAGGTCCACGCGCGCAGCGAGCACATCGCAGAGCACCGCGGCGTGCCCCGTGGAGCCGTGACCTGCCCGTATGCCGGCCCTGGTAGGGAGCCGATCGCGGATGCCGTCTCAAGTGTCAAGATGGCCGCGTGCGCCGTTGAAGACTCCGGCTGCGAGAACGAGGAAGCCTGCGTGGCCATCGCACGCGCACTTGCTGGCATTGGCGACCCGCATTCAGATGCCGCCGCGGTTGCGGAGCAGGCCGCCGAGGCCCTTCGCCTGGCTCATCAGTTCGACTAGGCTCGCCGCGGCTAGTGGACGCACCTCGCAGTAAGGAGGACTAGTCATTGGGGACGTTCCTTTTGTGCCGGCACTTGGGGACACTCCTTGCGCCAAACCTGTCTTCCCGTCCCCGGCTCGCCCTATGCTTTACTGAGATAAAGTGAACGCCGAGATTCGTAACCCGCTGGCAATCGTTCTGTGGCACGATATTGAACGAATGTATGCTATGCGCCCGAGTTTTCGGGCAGAGTGGGAGACGGAATGGTCAAGCTGTACGAGGACGGCATCTACCTGCGCGGTGGCAGCGAGGTTGTGCCTGCGGCCGAGGCTGCAGAGCGTGGCATTACTCAGACGCCCGAGGATGCCAAGCGCGGCACCATCGCTTATTCGATTCTTCAGGCACATAACACGTCGGGCGACCCCGAGGCGCTCAAGATCCGCTTCGACGCCATGGCGAGCCACGATATCACCTTCGTCGGCATTATCCAGACGGCGCGCGCTTCGGGCATGGAGCAGTTCCCGCTGCCCTACGTGCTTACCAACTGCCACAACTCGCTGTGTGCCGTGGGCGGCACCATCAACGAGGACGACCATGTCTTTGGCCTCTCGGCTGCCAAGAAGTACGGCGGTATCTTCGTCCCGCCCCACATCGCGGTCATCCACTCCTTTATGCGCGAGAACTTCGCCGGTTGCGGCAAGATGATCCTGGGCTCCGACTCGCACACCCGCTACGGCGCCCTGGGCACCATGGCTGTGGGCGAGGGCGGCGGCGAGCTGGCAAAACAGCTGCTGCGCGACACCTACGACGTCGCCTATCCCGGCGTCGTGGCGATCTACCTTACGGGTGCCCCGCGCCCCGGCGTCGGCCCGCACGATGTGGCGCTCGCCATCATCCGCGCCGTCTTTGCCAAGGGCTACGTCAAGAACAAGGTCATGGAGTTCGTGGGCCCCGGCATCGCGAGCATGACGACCGACTACCGCAACGGCGTCGACGTCATGACCACCGAGACCACCTGCCTCTCCTCTATTTGGGCAACCGATGAGGACACGCACGCGTTTTTGACCATGCACGGCCGCGGCGACGACTACCGCGAGCTCAAGCCCGCCGACGTCGCCTACTACGACGGCTGCGTCGAGGTCGACCTGTCGAGCATCAAGCCCATGATCGCCCTGCCGTTCCATCCTTCCAACGGCTTTGAGATCGACGAGCTCAACGAGAACCTCGAGGACATCCTGCATGAGGTAGAGCTCGAGGCCGCCAAGATCGGCGAGGGCAAGACGCACTTTAGTCTGCTCGACAAGATCGTCGACGGCAAACTGCACGTGCAGCAGGGCGTTATCGCCGGTTGCTCGGGCGGCAACTACGACTCCGTGGTGCAGGCTGCCCGCGTGCTCAAGGGCGCCAACACCGGCTGCGGCGAGTTCTCGCTGTCGGTCTATCCCACGAGCCAGCCCGTGGCGCTCGAGCTTACACGCCGCGGCTACATCTACGACCTCATGGAGGCCGGCGCGATCGTGCGCACGGCATTCTGCGGCCCGTGCTTTGGCGCCGGCGACACGCCCGCCAACAACGGCCTTTCGATCCGCCACACCACGCGCAACTTCCCCAACCGCGAGGGTTCCAAGCCGGGCAATGGCCAGCTGAGCGCCGTGGCCCTGATGGACGCCCGCTCCATTGCGGCGACGGCAGCCAACGGCGGCGTCCTGACGCCGGCGACCGACCTGCCCGAGGACACCTGGGATGAGGCCTGCGAGTACACTTTCGACGACGCGCCGTACAAGAAGCGTGTGTACTGGGGCTTTGGCAAGGCTGAGCCGGCCGACGAGCTGGTCGAAGGCCCCAACATCAAGCCGTGGCCCGCGATGGAGCCCCTCGGTGACGACATCCTGCTCAAGGTGTGCTCCAAGATCATGGACCCGGTCACCACGACCGACGAGCTCATTCCTTCGGGCGAGACGAGCTCCTTCCGCTCCAACCCGCTGGGTCTGGCCGAGTTTACGCTCAGCCGCCGCGATCCGGCCTACGTGGGTCGCTCCAAGGAGGTCGACGCGGTGGAAAAGCGCCGCGTTGCCGGCGAGGCAGCAGGCGACCTGGCCGCGCTCGATGCCGAGCTTGCCGGTGTGTTTGGGGCGCTGGCCGGTGCGGGTGTCGCGGCAGACGCCAAGGCGACCGAGTACGGCTCCATGATTTACGCCAAGAAGCCGGGCGACGGCTCCGCCCGCGAGCAGGCCGCGAGCTGCCAGCGCGTGATCGGCGGCCTGGCCAATATCGTCCACGAGTACGCCACCAAGCGCTATCGCTCCAACGTGATGAACTGGGGCATGGTGCCCTTCCAGATGGAGGCCGAGCCCAACTTTGAGGTGGGCGACTACGTCTTCGTTCCGGGCATCCGCGCCGCGCTCGACGGCGACCTCAAGGACATCGCTGCCTACGTGGTGCGTGCCGACGGTGCGGTTGAGCAGATCGAGCTCTACATCGCCGACATGACCGCCGAGGAGCGCGCCATCGTCAAGGCCGGCTGCCTGATCAACTACAACAAGTTCAAGGCCGCTGCCGAGTAACGTTGCTGTACGCCCCGGACACACCTTTCCCTCGTGCTCACGCGCTTCGCGAGGGTCGCCCGAGGGAGAGGTGCGTCCGGGGCTACCGCGACGTTCTCGTTGGGTCTTGAGGGACGCTAAAAATGGACTTGATTGATGCCGCCTCTTTTATGGGGGCGGCATCTTTGTCGAAAATCACCACAAAGGGGACAGGCACCTTTGTGGTGGTTCTCGGTTTGTCTCGACTTGTAACATCTTGGCCGCTAAAAGTGGGCCTGGTGTTACAGATTTAGATTTTCGATTCAGGTGTCTTCTGTTCGTCTCGATCTGTAACATCTGGAGCCAGAAACGGTCGATAAATGTTACAGATTGAGACGGTAGCGCGCCTGTGCGGCGGCGGGTCGGTATCTTTATCCCTATCTCTCAATCACTCAGAAAATCTTATATATAGAGACTTAGATTTGTGTATAAGATCGCTTAAAGCTGGCAACAATACTTCTCGAACAACGTGAAGCCGCCCCGTAGGGCGGCCGCCCCAAGAGAGGTGATTCCATGAGAATCGATAAGCTAGCAATGACGTCGCGCGAGGCGCTGCAGACCGCCATGAGCGCGGCTGCCGACGCGCAGGCCGGCGCGGTGGAGCCGATCCACCTGCTGTCCGCCCTGCTCGGTGCCGGTGAGCGCAACATTTCCGTGATTATCGAGCGCATTGGAGCCGATCCGGCACAGCTCGCACGCTCCACGCAGGATGCCATCGACCACGCGCCCAAGGTTTCGGGCGAGGGCCAGCAGATGGGTCTTTCCAACGAGCTCGTCCGTGTCATCGAGAAGGCCGAGAAGAAGGCCACCAAGATGGGCGACAGCTTTGTGGTGACCGAGCATCTGCTGATGGCGCTTGCCGAGGACAAGGGCGAGGCGGGCCGCGTGCTGCGCGACGCTGGCGTTACCAAGGAGCGCATCGAGCAGGTCTACGAGGAGCTGCGCGGTGATGACCGCGTGACGTCTGCCGAGGACAAGACCCAGTTTGAGGCGCTGGAGCAGTACGGCCGTAACATCTGCGACCTCGCCCGCGCCGGCAAGCTCGACCCGGTCATCGGCCGTACCGACGAGATCCGCCGCACCATCCAGGTCCTGTCCCGTCGTACCAAGAACAATCCCGTACTCATCGGCGAGCCGGGCGTTGGTAAGACGGCCATCGTCGAGGGCATCGCCCAGCGTATCGTGGCCGGCGACGTGCCGAGCACGCTGCGCGACCGCGACCTCATCGAGCTCGACATGAGCGCGCTGGTCGCCGGCGCCAAGTACCGCGGCGAGTTCGAGGACCGCTTGAAGGCCGTGCTCAAGGAAGTGCAAAAGTCCGAGGGCAAGGTCATCCTGTTCATCGATGAGCTCCACACCATCGTGGGCGCGGGTGCCACCGAGGGCTCTATGGACGCCGGCAACATCCTCAAGCCGGCGCTCGCCCGTGGCGACCTGCATGCGATCGGCGCGACCACGCTCGACGAGTATCGCAAGTACATCGAGAAGGACGCAGCGCTCGCACGTCGTTTCCAGACCGTTATGGTCAGCGAGCCTACCGTCGAGGACACCATCTCAATCCTGCGTGGCCTCAAGGAGAAGTACGAGATCTTCCACGGCGTGCATATTACCGATAGCGCGCTCGTGGCGGCCGCCGACCTCTCCGATCGCTACATCGCCGACCGCTTCCTGCCCGACAAGGCCATCGAC
>CAKUCJ010000114.1 GCA_934643435.1 uncultured Collinsella sp. | reverse complement strand
CCCCATTCTGCTTGAGACCTGTAAGAGCAAGACGTCACGTTTCCAATATTAGTGCATTTAAAGTGAGAAAAGCCGTCAGAACACTTGCGCGGATTTGCGATGTCCCGTATCATAGACAGCCGTTGACGCCTCAGTTGCGTCACCACATGGCCGCCAGCGTAGCTCAGTTGGTAGAGCACCGCTCTCGTAAAGCGGGGGTCACCGGTTCGAGCCCGGTCGCTGGCTCCATTGCACAAGATAGCCGCCTTCGGGCGGCTTTTTTGTTGCCGATTTCTCTCGCGCCCGCCAATCCAAGCGCCACGTCGCCGGCAACCCCTGCCCAACAATAAAGCCCCGCCGACCATGGCTTCCCAAACGGGAACCACAATCAACGGGGCTCAAGCGCGACCTCATCAAAGAAATCACGCCAACACACAGCTCAGCCGAGCGGCGCGTTACTCCTCCCAGTAGGCGTCGGCAAGCAGCTTAAAGCAGATCTTCTTGACCGGCTGCGCGCCATCGCCCGGGAACTCGAGCGTAGGCATGTGCGGCTCGCCGGCAACGAACAGCGCAAACTTGTCGTCGGCCAGATCGCCGGCGATCGAGGCGTCGGAATCGACCAGATCGTAGTCGTCCTTCTCGTCAAACTCCTGGACCAGCGTCAGGCTGCCCGTGGCGACCCTAAAGGCCTCGCGACCCTCGACGTCGATCTGAAGGTCGTGATAGCGCTGATGCGTCTCATAGTGAGCGTCGGCCTCGGGACGCGTCGTGGGGGCCATGACGTTCGCAAAGACCTTGTCGCCCAGAATCGGATGGCTGCCGACCTCGAGCTCCGCCGGATCGTTCTCCTCGAGCCAATCGATCAGCACGTCGAGGCCCTTGAGCATGCCGCGGTATTCCTCGATATCGCCCAGTGCACCGTAAATCATCTAAATCCCCTCTCGGATCGTCTCTTTGGCAGCTACTCGGTAAACGCGTTACCAACGCTGTTGCCGCCCACATACGTCTCGACCAGGGTAAGGTCGGGATTGAACACGACAAAGTCGGCGTCGCGCCCCGGCATAATGCTACCGCACTTGTCGTCGACATGGGCGGAACGCGCCGGAACCTCGGTCGCCATGCGAATGGCGATATCGGCGCTGGCGAGACCCCAGTCGACGATGTTCTTGACGCCCTGCGCGAGCGTGAGCACCGAGCCGGCGATGGCGGAGCCGTCGGCGAGCCAGCACAAGTTGTCCTTCATGATGACATCCATGCCGCCACTGGTGTACTTGCCCTCAGGCATACCACCGCAGCCCAGGCAGTCGGTGATGAGCACCGTATGCTGCCAGCCCTTGGCCTGCAGCAGTGCCTTGATGGCAGCAGGGTTCACATGCTTGCCGTCGCAGATGATCTCGGCATACGTGTTGGGGGTGGTCATGGCAGCGCCCACAACGCCCGGCTCACGGTGATGCAGGCCGCGCTGGCCATTGTAGGTGTGGGTAAAGCAGCTGGCGCCAGCGTTAATAGCTGCGGCGCACTCGTCATAGGTAGCGTCGGAGTGGCCGATGCAAGTCACCACGCCCTTGGCGCTCAAGGCTGCGGCGTACGCGGCAGCGCCGTCGCGCTCGGCCGCCATGGCACTCTTAACGATGCGACCGCCGGCAGCCTCCTGCCACTCGTCAAAAACTTCCTCGGAAGGATCAATCAAAAAAGCGGGGTTCTGAGCGCCCACGTGCTTCATGGTAAAGAACGGGCCCTCCAGGTAGACGCCCTGAATGCGGGCACCACAGAACTCGGGACCGCGTTCCTCGTCAGCCTGAGCGATGGCAGCGCAGGCGTCCTTAATCTGTTCCACGCCATCGGTAAAAGTCGTGGGCAGCCAGCTGGTGGTGCCGCGTCGAGCGAGCTCGGTCGAGCTGATGTTGATGCCCTCGGCATCGTTATCAGTCGTGGCATGGTTATAGAAGCCGTGGATGTGGGTGTCCACCATGCCCGGCGCAATCCACGTGCCCGTGTAGTCCTTGATCTCGCAAGTGGGCTCATCGGCCTGCCAGGCGCCAAAGACGCCGTCTTCGATCATAAGATAGCCGCCCAACTGCGGCCCCGCCGGCAAAAAGAACTTGTCGGCCTTGATAGCATACGTGCTCATCTAAGCTCCCGTACTCGCAGTGCGTTTTAGGGCGGGTCAAAAACCACTGCATTGTTCATTTGAGCGATTGTTCGTTGTTTCCTATCGCTCCGCGCATTTTGCACCCGTCTCAAAATGCACTGAGCGGTTTATACCCAATAACGCTAGACAGCGCGGTTGTGGTAGACCTTGTACTTAAACTGGTCGGCACGCGCAACCGAACGCGTATATTCGATGACCTCGTTGTTCATGTCATAGGTGGTGCGGATCAAATCCAGGACCGGCGCACCTTCGGCAATCTCGAGCAGACGGGCGTCCGAATGCCGGGCGATGCTCGCATAGAACTCTTCCTCGGCCAGACGAACTTTCTCGTGAAAATCCTGCTCGATCATGTCGTACAGTGATTTGTTCTCGATCATGGGGCGTTTGAGCGCAAAGAACTTGCGGCTCGGCAGATACGTGCACTCAATCATGAGCGGCACATTATCGGCGATACGTAGGCGCTTGATCTTGTACAGACGCTCGCCCAGGCGCGCGTTCATCTCAACCGCGATATTCTTATCAGCCTCGACTTCGGTGAACTCAAGAATCGTCGTCTTGGGCACACGCCCGATGGCCTTCATCTGCTCGGTAAAGCTATAGGTTTGCGTGAGGTTTGCCGTTTGCAGCGAGCGGTCGCACACCATGGTTCCGCGACCACGCTGACGAACCACGAGACCCAAACGCTCAAGCTCCTGAAGGGCAAGGCGAACCGTCGTGCGCGAGAGCCCGTAGCGTTCCGACAAATCGCGCTCGGACGGCAGATAGTCGCCGGGTCGAAGTTCGTGATCGATTTTATCGGTCAGCAAATCGACGAGCTGATCGTACAAAGGCTGTTTGCGTGCTCCCATTGCCATGATGAAACCTGCCGGATAAATGACTCGAAATTGGTTGTAACCAGACACCACGTACTATAACAGCTAATAATTGATAACAGCAGGTCAACCCGTACATTTCAAGAATGTTTGACCGTGCCAAATCGACAGCCACTAATACCAATTCCACTGCTGATTTTTGCATCGCGGTAGTAAAAAAGGGCCGCCCCCGCGGAGCGGGACGACCCTTTGCAAGACACAACGTCCTAGAGGCTTAGAGAAGCTTCTTGAGCTCCTCGGCAACAGCCTGGACCTGCGTGCCGATGATGACCTGGGTGGCACCCTTGTCCATCTTCATGACACCCAGAGCGCCAGCCTTCTTGCAGGCAGCCTCGTCGACCAGGGCGGAATCGCCGAGCTCGAAGCGCAGGCGAGTAGCGCAGCAGTCAACGGTCTTGACGTTCTCCTTGCCACCGACGGCAGCGAGAACAGCGGCAGCCAGAGCAGCGAACTTATCGTTGCCAGCAGCGGCGGTAGCGGAGGTCTCCTCGACATCCTCATCCTCGCGACCAGGGGTCATGAGGTCGAACTTGGTGATGGCGAAGCGGAACACGAGGTAGAACACGACGAAGGCAGCGATGCCCAGCGGGATGATCGTCCAGGTGTTGGCAGCAGCCGGGAGGCTAGCGGAGAACAGGAGGTCGGTAGCACCAGCGGAGAAGCAGAAGCCAGCACGGAAACCGACATAGTAGGTGATGATGGTGAAGATGCCGTACAGGGCAGCGTACACGACGTAGAGCGGGAAGCACAGGAACATGAAGCCGAACTCGAAGGGCTCGGTGACGCCGCAGACGAAGGCGCAGATAGCAGCGGAGACAACCAGGCCGATAGCAGCCTTCTTGTTCTTAGCGGTCTGAACCATAGCCAGGGCAGCACCCGGGATACCGAACATCATGCAGGGGAAGAAGCCGGACATGTACATACCGAGGCTCCACTTGACGTCAGCGGAGGTCTCGCCGGCCCAGAAGTGGGTCAGGTCGCCCAGGCCGATGGTGTCGAACCAGAACACGTTGTTCAGAGCGTGGTGCAGACCGGTCGGGATGAGCAGACGGTTGAGGAAGGCGTAGATGCCAGCGCCGATGCCGCCCATAGCAGCGATACCCTCGCCGAGAGCAACGAGTGCACCGAAGATGAGGGGCCAAGCGAAGAGCAGGACAACGGAGACCACGATGCAGATGACGGCGGTCATGATGGCAACGCAGCGCTTGCCGGAGAAGAATGCCAGCCAGTCGGGCAGACGGGTGTCCTTGAACTTGTTGTAGCAAGTGCCGCCGATGATGGCAGACAGGATACCGATGAAGGAGTTACCAGCGATCTTGGAGAACGCGATGCCCTCGGTAGTGGCGAGCCAAGCGGCCTGGGCGTCGGCGTCCATGCCACGGATGGTGCCAACCACAGCGGGGTTGAGCAGCTGCTGGATCATCAGGAAGGCAACGAGGCCAGCGAGGCCAGCGGTGCCGTCGTGATCGTCGGCGAGGCCGACAGCGGCGCCGACTGCGAACAGCCAGGCCATGTTATCGATAAGAGCGCCGCCTGCCTTGATGAGCAGGAAGCCGGCGGTATAGGCAAAACCGGTAGTGTCACCGGCAGCACCCATGACTGCGGGGGCGAGCAGGTAGCCCACGCCCATAAGAATACCTGCGACGGGAAGCGCCGCGACGGGAAGCATCAGCGCTTTGCCGAGCTTCTGGAGGTACTTCATCATATGGTATCTCCTCCAACCTTTCTTTCGTTGTTTACCAACGAGTTCCATGTCCGCGCCTTCTGCATACCGACTTCTCCGCTTGCCGGCATTTAAGCGCAAACTTAGTCAACCCAGTCCCTTTTCTCGGGTTGCTGGTATGTACCGTAGCACACACCTCATTCAAACGTCCACCACATTTCGCTCAAATTACTTTTCCGTTGCCAAACGGTTATTTTTTGCCCGTAAACGGTAGTTTACGCAGGTAGACGTGCTACGTTTCTTTCATTACCAAACTAATTCTTAGTAATTTCCATACGATTTCAAATCAAAATTGGTTACTACCAGATGAACAGTGGTACCACATTGTTACTACCAGTTGGC
This sequence comes from uncultured Collinsella sp., assembly GCA_934643435.1. Taxonomy (GTDB): domain Bacteria; phylum Actinomycetota; class Coriobacteriia; order Coriobacteriales; family Coriobacteriaceae; genus Collinsella. The sequence continues at coordinate 217 of CAKUCJ010000114.1, read as the reverse complement.
CTGAAATCGTTTGCGCTTTACATGAATAAACACCCCCTATTTTTGTATAGGGGGTGTTACAGATCACGCGAAGATTCGATTGTGTGGCGAGCGAATCAAGCCCTATAAGCCTTTACGCAAACAGGCCGTAGATGCTGATGTTGGCCTTAGCGTACAGGCTGTTGGCGTACTCGGTCCACTTGGAGCTGGCGCTCGAGGCCTGCGAGGAATACTGCTG
>CAKUCJ010000113.1 GCA_934643435.1 uncultured Collinsella sp. | reverse complement strand
CCCAGCTGCGGCGACGAGCTCACCTTGCAGCTGCGTGTCGAGAACGATGTAATCGAGGAGGCCTCGTTTACCGGGCATGGCTGCGCCATCAGCCAGGCCAGCGCCGACATCATGGCCGACCTCATCACCGGCGAGACGGTCGAGGAGGCACGCCGTCTGGCCGAGCTCTTCCTTGCCATGATCCGCGGCGAACAGCTTTCCGAGGAGGACCTGGAAGACCTGGACGAGGCCGCCCAGCTCCAGGACATCTCGCACATGCCCGCCCGCGTCAAGTGCGCCGAGCTCGCCTGGCGCACCCTCGACGGCATGCTCACGGGACAAAATAATCAGTAGTATTTGTTCCAAATCTTAAGAATTTCGTTGGCCGAATCGCTTGACAAGGGTGGTTCGGCCATTTTCTATTCCGCGCCCTCTGTCTGACCCTTAGCCTGCGCATAGGCGCGCACGATACGAGAGACGGTACTCTTGCTAATCCCCGTATACCGCTCGATCTCTCGCACCGTATAGCCAGCTTCGTGCAGGGCAAAAACAATTCCGTCGCGCTGCGCGGGCGGTACAGCTTTGAGTCTGTCGAGCGGAACCCCGAGCCCCTTCGCCATCTTGTCGGCAAACGCATGCCGTTCCCATTCCGTCTCGTCCATATCGTGAATCACGGGATCGGATCCGTCGAGCGTCTCCAAGGAGTAGGCGATGAAGCCCTCGGCAGAACCAAAAAGCTCGAGCACCGCAGACGGATCCGAAAAACCCATCGTCGTATCATCATCAAACGCTCGCAGACACTCAGCAAAGCTACTCCACGGATAGCGCTCGATCAGAGCAATACCCGCCTCCTGCGGATCGGCATGCACATAGCGAATCGCCGCCATCAGATGGCGGTCGGTATCGAGCGAGCGACGATCAAAGCGATTCTGAAACAGATGGCCCGTACGTCCCGTGCGCTTATTAAACCGGCGCGCGTAGGTCAAAAGCAACCGATGCATGGCCGCGCTCATCCTGTCCTCATAATCCGCAAGCACCAAATGTACGTGGTTGCCCATGAGGCACCATGCCACAATCGTCACCTGGACATCGCGGCAGCAGTCACGCATCAGCTCCAAGAACTCCCACCGGTCCTCATCGCTCTCAAAGATCAGCTGCTTGTTCGTCCCACGAGCACAAACATAGCAATAGCCGGTAACGGTCCTCCAAACGCGCTGCATGGCGCTCCCTTCGCCGGAATCTGCTTACCATCCAATACATCACGATTGAAACGTGCCATCAAAACATTCACGCAAAATGGCACTCGTCAACGGCAAAAGGCGGCAAACCGACGGTAAACGGCATCATAGCCACAGGTCAGGCGATGCAACCTTGCCAAAAACTGACCAATAGCCTGACCAGAACCAACCCCCTATGACCAACCGCACGACCACAAACCGAGCAGTTTAATCGCTTCAATTGAAAGTTCCACGCTTCTCGCTACGAAAACTGAGCCGTTCGCCGAATATTCCGTGCATTTCGCGGTATTATAGGGGCTGCATGTCATGTCCCTTTCGAAGGGTCGCCCGGCAATCGCCAGCCACGACCCCCAGACGGGACGCCAACACGATAGAGAGGAGAGGCATGCAGTACTCACAGGAAGTGGAGAACATGTGCCCCGTTGCCAAGGGTGCATACCACGGCCCCGCACCCATCCCCGAGGAGGGCAAGTGGGTCCAGGCTAAGGAGATTTCCGACATCTCCGGTCTTACGCACGGTGTGGGTTGGTGCGCACCTCAGCAGGGCGCCTGCAAGCTCACGCTGAACGTCAAGGACGGCATCATCGAGGAGGCCCTCGTTGAGACCATCGGCTGCTCGGGCATGACCCACTCTGCCGCCATGGCTTCCGAGATCCTTCCCGGTAAGACCATCCTCGAGGCCCTCAACACCGACCTCGTCTGCGACGCCATCAACGTTGCTATGCGCGAGATCTTCCTGCAGATCGTTTACGGCCGCAGCCAGACCGCGTTCTCCGAGGGCGGCCTGCCCGTGGGCGCCTCCCTCGACGACCTCGGCAAGGGCCTTCGCTCTCAGGTCGGCACCATGTTCGGCACCAAGGCCAAGGGCGCTCGTTACCTCGAGCTCGCTCAGGGCTACGTCACCCGCATGGCTCTCAACGACAAGAACGAGATCATCGCGTTCGAGTTCCTGAACCTCGGCAAGTTCACCGACGCCGTCAAGGCCGGCAAGACCCCCGAGGAGGCCATCGCTGGCGCCATGGGCCACTATGGTCAGTGGGAGAACGCTGCCAAGTACATCGACCCGCGCACCGACGAGGAGACTCACTCCGTCGCCAGCGTGTTCCCGGTTCACGAGTAGAAAGGGAGGGAAATAACTATGACTGTTACGTTCGAAGGTTACGAGCGCCGCGCTGACAAGATCAACAAGTGCCTCGCCGACAACGGCATCGCCTCCCTCGAGGAAGCTCTGCAGATCTGCACCGACAAGGGCTTCAACCCGCGTGAGATCGTCAACAACACCCAGTCCATCGCCTTCCAGAACGCTGAGTGGGCCTACACCCTCGGCTGCGCTCTCGCTGTCAAGCGTGGCGCCAAGTCCGCTTCTGAGGCTGCTGCCATCATCGGCGAGGGCATCCAGGCCTTCACCGTTCCCGGCTCCGTTGCTGAGGACCGCAAGGTCGGTCTGGGCCACGGCAACCTGGGCGCCATGCTGCTCTCCGACGACACCGAGTGCTTCGCCTTCCTGGCCGGCCACGAGTCCTTCGCTGCCGCTGAGGGCGCTATCGGCCTGGCTCTGAACGCCAACAAGGCTCGCAAGAAGCCGCTGCGCGTCATCCTCAACGGTCTGGGCAAGGACGCCGCCCAGATCATCGCCCGCATCAACGGCTTCACCTATGTGAAGACCCAGTTCGACTACTACACGGGTGAGCTCAAGGTCGTCGAGACCATCCCCTACTCCGATGGTCCCCGCGCTGCCGTTAACTGCTACGGCTCCGACGACGTCCGCGAGGGCGTTGCCATCATGTGGCACGAGAACGTCGACATCTCGATCACCGGTAACTCCACCAACCCCACGCGCTTCCAGCACCCCGTCGCTGGCACCTACAAGAAGGAGCGCATCGAGGCTGGCAAGAAGTACTTCTCCGTCGCTTCTGGTGGCGGCACTGGCCGTACCCTGCACCCGGACAACATGGGCGCCGGCCCTGCCTCTTACGGCATGACCGACACCATGGGCCGTATGCACTCCGACGCCCAGTTCGCCGGTTCCTCCTCCGTGCCTGCGCACGTCGACATGATGGGTCTCATCGGCATGGGCAACAACCCCATGGTCGGTGCCACCGTCGCCTGCGCCGTCGCCGTCGAGGAGGCCCTCAAGGCCTAATCGCGCCCGCGCGATGCTCACATACTTGAGCTTTGGAGCCGCCACCCACCCGGGTAGCGGCTCTTTTTTATTCCCGAGGGCAGCTAACGCCGATATATCAGTTGCGGTGAAATACGGGCTGATTAGCCCCTATACGAGCCAAAACAGTCCGTATTCCACCGCAACTCAATGAGGGATGGAGTGGAGCGTTCAAGTGTCCGCGACGTCCACCTGCGATATCGGCCCTTTACCGATTAACGGAATCTTTTCGGTGCCTTTGGCGAGCGCCCGTGCGACAATGCGCCGGACGAGAAAGGAATCCGATGGAATCGACTGATGTACTGGTAATTGGATCTGGCATTGCGGGCCTCTGCGCCGCCATCGAGGCGGCACGCGCGGGCTTAACCGTTACCGTAGCGAGCGCCGGCAAGACCATGAGTGGATCGAGCTTCTTCCCGGGCACCTGGGGCCTCGGCCTTATCGGACCCGTCGATAAGGCCGACGAACAAGACCTTATCGACACCATCCAGACCGTTGGCGGCGGTGCCGCCGACCCCGAGCTCGTCCAGACATTTGTCCACGGCATTCCCCGGGCGATTCAATGGCTTGAGCAAGACTTGGGCGTTGAACTCCAACGTCCGCAAAGTGCCGAGAGTGCCCAGCAAAAGCAATTTATCCCCTGTTTTGACCATAAGACGCGTATGTGGCGCGGTCTCACCCGCAAGCCCCTTGAAGACGCGTGTACGGCCCAGATCGAGTCGCTCGGCATTCGCCTGCTCCCCTGTCATGAGCTTATCGACCTTGTTGAGGATGCAACCGGGAGAATCACCGGAGCCGTGCTCTACGACCGCACCGAGGAGTGCCTCGCGTCCATTGACGCCAAGGCCACAATTATTGCCGCCGGCGGCACGGGCGGACTGTTCGAGCGCAGCCTTACGTCGTCTGATGTGCTCAGCTCCTCGCAGGCCATCGCCTTGGCGCACGGCGCCCCCCTTACTAATATAGAGTTCATGCAGATGATGCCCGGCTTCATAGAGCCCAAGCGCAATCTTGTCTTTAACGAGAAGACCTGGCGCTACGTCAAGCTCGATCAGCCGGTCGATATCGCCGAAGATAAACTTGACGATTTGCTCGAGCAGCGCTCCGGATATGGCCCCTTCACTTCACGCTTGGCCTCTCGCACTATCGACCTCGCCATCGACCAAGCGGGCGCCGAGGGCCTAGCGCTGCATTACGACTTCCCCCACGAGGATGTTCCCGAGTTTGTGCAGACCTTTGCCACGTGGCTTCAGGATGAGCACAGCATTGCGCCGACCGATGAGATGCGCGTAGCGATGTACGCCCACGCTGCTAATGGCGGTATCAAGATCGACAAGACGGGTTTCACGGGTATTGAGGGCCTCTACGCTTGCGGTGAGGCCACGGGCGGCATGCACGGCGCCGATCGCATTGGAGGTCTGTCGAGTGCCAACGGCATCGTCTTTGGGCGCATTGCCGGCGCATCGGCGGCGGTGGCGGCGCGGGATGCTCCCAAGACAATCTTGAAGGCGGATGTCACCCTCCCCCAGCGCGGCCTCGCCAAGGCAGATGCCGAGCGCCTAACCCACAGACTCAAACACACGATGAGCACCTACTGCATGATCAATCGCACCGAAAAGGGCCTATCTGCAGCACAACAAGAACTTGAAGGCCTAAAGTCCGAGTCTGCAGCCTTGAGCATGGCAGACGCACAAGATAGCGAAATCGCAGCCCTCGCCCGCCTCCAATCGCAACTTCTGCTGGCAAAGGAGATGGTCAAAGCCATGCGCAAGCGAACCGAAAGCCTCGGATCACACTATCGAGCCGACTAAGCTGAGCACCCATCCAGAGCAGAACACATCTTCTCAATATTTATTGAGCCTCGCAACAAACGTACGGGGCTCAATCTATTTGCCACGAGAAATAGAAGCTTGGTGTGGGCCGTCAG
>CAKUCJ010000112.1 GCA_934643435.1 uncultured Collinsella sp. | reverse complement strand
ATGCTATCCATTGTTTACGCTCCCTTCTGCTTTCTCGGACAGACCCTGGGCCACGGCGGTAGCGTCGACGGCCGGACCGTTTTCGATCGAGCGCAGGCGCTTGGCCTCGTCGAGCTCGCGATCGGCCGCGCCGCCCATGACGGTCAGTGCCTTGGTGGGGCACGCCGCCACACAATGCGGGCCGTCCGGATCGAAGGCGCATAGGTCGCACTTGACAGCGCAGGTGTACTGGCCGGGAGCCCACGTAAGCAGGCTGCTCAGGGACTTAGGATACGAAGGCGTCGGGTCGCACATGCCTGCGACACCGGCGATAGACGTGCCATCGGGATGGATGGCTCCGAAGGGGCACGCGATGGCGCACAGCCTGCACCCGATGCACTCCTGCTCCTTGACGTGGATGCGATCGCCATCGTGCTCGATGGCATTCACCGGGCAAACCTCGGCGCAGGGGGCACCCTCGCAATGGTGGCAGGCAAGGGCGGCCGAAATGCCGCCGGTCTTCACGAGCGCCAGGCGCGGCGTATCCTGAAGACCCTGCATCCGGTGGGCGTCGGCACAGGCGGACTGGCATGTTCCGCAGCCGATGCACCTCTCCGGGTTGATGTCGATGAAGCGGTTCATCCCCACTTCCTTTCAAAGTAACGGGCCGGGCGCCCGAACGTACGGGACGCCCGGCCCAAAAAGCCAACGAGAACGGGACTACACGATTTGGTTCACGTGCGTCTCGTCGTCGAACTTGGCGGCACCAGGCTCAACATCCTGGGGAGCGGCGGCGTCCACCAGAGCCTGCTTAAGCTCGGTGTACTGACGCTCGACCTCGCCCTCGGCCCACACCTGGTCGGCGATTGGGTCGACCTGGCAGGCGGAGAACTTGTCCTCGGGCGTGTGCGAGACCGGGTCGACCTTGTGCATGGTCAGCTCGTTGCACTTGCCAATCCACCACTGGTAGGTCATGTAGACCGTGCCCTTGTTGATGCGGTCGCTCACGTCGGCGCGGCTGTATACCTGGCCGCGGCGGCTGTGGATCGAGACGATGTCGCCGTTCTTGATGCCGCGCGCCTCGGCGTCCGCGGGATTCATGCGAACAAAGCCGGGCTCGTCGGCAAGCAGCGCCAGCGTCTTGCAGTTGCCGGTCATGGAGCGGCAGCTGTAGTGGCCAACCTCGCGGACGGTGCACAGGATGAGCGGGTACTCATCGTCGGGAAGCTCGGAGGGCGCCTCCCAGTCGTGCGCCATCAGGTTGGCGCGGCCGTCCTTGGTGGTGAACTTGCCGCCTGGGAACATGTCGGCCGTACCGTGGTCGTTAACGTCGGTGGACTTGACGGGCCACTGAGCGTAACCGCCCTCGGGAGCCATCTTCTCGTAGGTGGCGCCCACAAAGTTGGGGCACAGGCTAATGCACTCGTTCCAGATCTGCTCGGTGTTGTCGTAGTGCATGGGATAGCCCATGCGCGTGGACAGGTCCGCGAAGATCTCCCAGTCGTGGCGGCACTCGCCCTTGGGCGGAACAGCCGCGTCAAAGTGCTGGAAGCTACGGTCAGAGGCGGTAAAGACACCCTCGTGCTCGCCCCAGGAGGTAGCGGGCAGGATGACGTCGGCGAGCATGGTCGTCTGCGTCATAAAGATGTCCTGGCAAATGAACAGATCCAGCTCGGAGAGCGTCTTGCGCATACCGGCCGAATCGGGCTCGGTCTGCACCGGGTCCTCGCCGTAGTTGTAGAAGCAGTGCACCTTGCCCTCGTCGACCAGGTGACCCAGGTCGGTGAGCTTGTAGCCCTCCTCGAGCGGGAGCTTTTCCTCGGGCACGCCCCAGGCCTTGGCAAACTTGGCGCGGGCAGCCGGGTCGGTGACTTTTTGGTAGCCAGGGTACAGGTTGGGCAGCATACCCATATCGCAGGAGCCCTGGACGTTGTTCTGGCCACGCACGGGCGCGAGGCCGGAATTGGGTTTGCCGATCTGGCCGGCAACGCAGGCGATGGAGGCGATGGTATGCACCGTCTTCAGGTTCTGCTTCTGCTGACACACGCCCATGCCCCAGCCAATAATGGCAGAGGGCTTCGCCGTGGCGTACATCTCGGCAGCTTGGTGGATCAACGCGGGCTCGACACCCGTGATGTCCTGTACGGATTCGGGAGTGTAGTTCTTGATGGTCTCCCACCACTCGTCAAAGCCGTTCGTGTGCTCGGCGACGAATTGCTTGTCGTAGAGGCCATCGTTGACCAAGCAGTTGGCAAAGGCGTTGAGGAACGCCACGTTGCAACCGTTCTTGATCGGAAGGTAGATGTCGGCGATACGCGCGGTTTCGATATGGCGCGGGTCGGCGACGATGATCTTGCAACCCTTTTCTTTGGCTCGCACGATACGCCTTGCGACGATCGGGTGCGAATCGGCAGGGTTATAGCCGAAGAGGAATATGCAGCCCGCATCCTCCATACCGGGGATGGAGCAAGACATGCAACCTGAACCAACCGTGTCCATCAGACCGAGGACAGTAGGGCCGTGTCAAGTACGGGCGCAGTTGTCCACGCTGTGGGTGCCGATGCACGCACGCGTAAACTTCTGCATGACGTAGTTCGCCTCATTGCCGCCGCCTCGCGAAGAGCCGGTGGTCATGACGGCGTTAGGACCATATTCGTCAATTATGGCCTGCATCTTAGATGCGGTGAAATCCAGTGCCTCGTCCCAGCTTACACGCTCCAGATCCGCGCCCTTGGTGCGACGGATCATCGGGTGCAGCACGCGGGGAGTCAAGATCTTGGTGTCGTTGATGAAGTCGTAGCCGCTCATGCCCTTAAGGCACAGCTCGCCCTGATTGGTGATGCCGTTGAGCGGTTCGGTACCCACGACCTGGCCGTTTTGGACCAGGAGGTTAAACTGGCAACCGGCGCCGCAATACGGGCAGATCACTTTATGCTTCTCCATGACACCCTCCTTCCTTTCTCTGCTACCGATTAATCGGTACGTATTTGACAATCGTTGGGCTTATATGGCCGCCCGCCTACGCCTCGTTTTCGATGGTGGCGCGGGCACGCTCGGCAGTCAGCTCTGCCAGGCGCTCCTCGTCTACCAGGGTGAGGCCCTTGGTCGGGCACGCCTCGGCACACGCCGGACCGCCGGGACGGTTCACGCACAGGTCGCACTTGAGCACGAAGCTCTTAGTCTGCGAACCCACGCGCACGTCGCCCATCAAGACGGGGACCTGCGTGGTCGCCACGCTCACGGCGCCAAAGGGGCAGGCCATGACGCAGCTCTTGCAGCCGATGCAGTTGTCCTCGTTCACACCGATGCGATGGTTCTTTGGATCAAAGAACAGCGCGCCCGTGGGGCATGCCTTGGCGCACGGAGCGTCCTCGCAGTGATGGCAGGCCACCGGTGCGGAAATCTCGTAGGTGCGCGTCACGCGTAGGCGCGGTGCGGCGATGTTGCCGGGGATGTCGTGCGCCTCGATGCACGCCGCCATACAGGTTTGACACCCAATGCAGCGCGAAGAATCGGCGACGACTCGTTTATTGCCCATATTGTTCACTCCCTCCTGAATCCCTTGCTGGAGAGGTTCTGCCGACGTTGCCCCAGGCCGCCCGTGGTCTGGCATCGGCGTATCGAATGCCTGCGGCGAAACGGGCAATCGATGGAATCTCCCCAACGGTATACAGGTTGAATATACGCAGTTGCCACGGGCAAACTTGGGCATAAGCCCTGCAATACGGGTGTATTGCAGTGGTTTTGGCAGGTCGGGATTATTCTCGGTGGACTATAAAGTCGAGTGTACTACACGCGTAGGCATATGAGATTTTCACGCTCTCCTTCTGCGGATGTATTACGCTTGTAGTTATGTTTACACTCATTAACTTGAGTGAAATAAAGTGGTGGATATAAGATAGTCAAATGAAAGCACAGGGCGAATTTGACCATCCGTGTTGCACTAGATAAGGGGGCTAGCGATGTCATCGACTCAAAAACGAGCCATCCTACAGGTGCGCATTCGCGAAGAGGACAAGCAGCATGCCGAGCGTCTCTACGACGCCATGGGTACATCGCTTGCCGAGGCCGTTCGCCTTTTTGTTTCGCAGAGCATCCTCATGCGCAAACTGCCTTTTCAGCCGATCGCCGTGCGCTCAAAGGATGGCACGGCTGCCTACGGAGTGCTTAAGGCTTACGGGGACCCCAATCGCCGGTCCGAGGAACGCAACGCCTGGATTGAATATCTCGCCGCAGAAAGCGACGATTCGATCTTGGGTCCCGAGGAAGTAGACATCCATGAGTAGCACCATCATCGACGAGACCGTTATCCTACGCTACCTGCTTAACGACGACGAAGTCCTGTCGCCGCGCGCCGCCAAGGTTATCGCCACGCGCACCACCCGCGTCTACCCCGAGATCATCACACGCGTCGCCGTCACGCTACGCGACGTATACAGGGTCCCCCGCCCCGAGATCGCGGCGGCCATGACCAAGCTGCTCGACGATGTCATGGTCGACGAGCCCACCGTCATCGCCTTTGCCATCAAGCTGTTTGGCAGGACACATATGGACTTTAGCGACTGCCTGCTCGCAGCCCGCACCGCCATCTACAACGACGACGTCGTGAGCTTTGGCAAGCCCATCATCCAAGGCATGATCGATTACCGTCGCAAACGCATCAACGCAGCCGAAGCACGCGAACGCGCCACCGACGCCCGCAGCCGCAGCACCGACGCCACCATCGACAAGCTCCGCCACCGCCCTCGCAGCTAACCGACAAGCAGCGGCACCGCCCCCTCCATCAACCCCATCCCCTCCTAAGTTGCGGTGAAATAGTCCTGGATTTTGACTTATTCGGGCTTTTTCAGGAACCATCCCGCCGCAACCTCCAGATTGGCCATCCGAAGCTAGCCGCCTTGGACTGCGAATCCTACAGTGCGCCACGAAATGGGCCTATCTACTACGTTTTACTGATCACCCACGACCATACCGAAATCAGAAAAATCAAAAGCGCAGGTAGACGGCTTGTCGATTTTTCGAAAATGCTGCTATGTTTAACCCCTTCGGGCCAAACGTAGTAGATGGGCCGTTTTCATGGCTCGACACCAGACCAGTCTATTTGGGACGGCCTCCATGGGTCCATAAAAGCCGAATATTAGTCCGTACTTCACCCCCCAACTTAGGAGTGGATGTGGGGCTGGTGCCAGATAGGCCAACATTATTGCGACTGAATATTGCGATACAAAACAGGTCAGAAACTGTTGAGCTTCTGACCTGCGATTGTCTTGGAGCGGGCGACGGGAATCGAACCCGCGTCATCAGCTTGGAAGGCTGGGGTTCTACCATTGAACTACGCCCGCAAG
>CAKUCJ010000111.1 GCA_934643435.1 uncultured Collinsella sp. | reverse complement strand
GCCGCGGCAATCGGCCTGCCGCTCAACGACTGGATGGAGGAGCATTTCTACAACGCTCCCGTCGTGGCGCTGGCGCTTATCGTCTACGGCGTGCTGTTCATCGTGATTGAAAATTGGCGTGCCCGCAAGCGCGAGGAGATGGCCGTTGCCGGTTCGTTTGGTTCGCGTGCTGTGGTGTCGGGTGGACGTCCTGCCGGTGCACACTTTGCGGCGCCCGCCGCGGCTGCCACTGAGGACGAGGGCGATGACGAGAATCTGGACTTTGGCTCCATTGCCACGCTCGAGGATCTGAGCTGGAAGACTGCGCTGGGCATCGGCTGCTTCCAGGTGCTTTCTCTGGTGCCTGGTACGTCTCGCTCCGGTTCCACCATCATCGGCGGCCTGCTTTTGGGCTGCACGCGTTCGGTGGCGTCAAAGTTCACGTTCTTCTTGGCCATCCCCGTTATGTTTGGCGCGAGCGCCCTCAAGCTGGTCAAGTACTTCATTAAGGGCGGCACGTTTGGCACCAACGAGATCGCCATCTTGGGCGTGGGCTGCGTTGTGGCCTTTGTGGTTTCGCTCATCGCCATCAAGTGGCTCATGGGCTTCGTCCGCCGTCACGACTTCAAGTGCTTCGGCGTCTACCGCATCATCCTGGGCATCGTAGTGCTCGCATACTTCTTCGTCCTCCAGCCCATGCTCGGATTGTAAGATTTCCCCTGAGTTGCGGTGAAATAGGGATTAAATGGCCTTGTCGAAGGCTTCAACAGTCCCTATTTCACCGCAACTTTTTGGTGCAAAGGGGTCAGGTTACTTTGCACCAACATGGCGCAGATAAACCTGACCCCTTTGCACCAATTTATTCGGCCACGGTGTGTTCGGGCTTGCGGTTGAAGACGAGCTTGTCTACTACGGCCTGCAGCGACATGCGGCGGACGGTGTCGTAGGCTTCTTGCGTGCTGTACGCACAATGGGGCGTGACGATGCAGCGTGGGTGTGCGATCAGGGCCTGGTTGGGCGCGGTCTCGTCGGCGAGCACGTCAAGTGCGGCACCGCAGATGCCGCGCGTGCCATCGCTGGCGATGCCCTTGTCCAACGCGGCGACCAGGGCATCCTCGTCCACAATGGGCCCGCGGGCCGTGTTGATCAAAAACGCCGTGGGTTTCATGAGCGCAAGTTCGCGCTCGCCAATCAGCTTCTCGGTCTCGGGAATCAGCGGACAGTGCAGGCTGACGATATCCGATGTGCAGAGCAGCTCGTCGAGCGTCTTGGCTTTGACGCAACCGGCGGCGGCAAGCTCTTCTGCGCTCTTGGTCGGCGCCCATACCAGCACCTTCATGCCGAGCGCCTGCGCGATGGGCGCGACGGCACGCGCGATGCTGCCAAAAAAGACCAGTCCCAACGTACGGCCTTGCGTGCGGTGCATGGTGTATCCACCCAGCGGATTCCAGACGCCATTACGCACGTCGCGGTTGAGCAACGTAACCTGGCGCATCAGGTCAAGCATTAAGGCGATGGCGTGTTGAGCGACATCGTCCGAGCAGTATCCGGGGCAGTTGGTGACGGTGATGTCATGTGAGGCCAGCCGGTTGATGGCAACGTGGTTCAGGCCGATAGACATGTTCGAGACAATGCGCATCCCCGCGGCCGCCATGGCGTCGGCACACGCATCATCGACGGGACCGAACTCGCCGACAAAGCCCTCGCAGCCGATCAGCTGCTCGGCGGTGGGGCAGACATTGGGATCATGCGCGCAGCCAACCAGCTCAATTTGCTCGCCACCCTCGATTGTGTCGAGCACCGCCTGGCCCGCCTCGGTCGAACCGTCGACCATGTAATAGAGCACCCTATGCTTCACAATAGCCCTCCTGCTATGTGGGGATGGGGTAGAAGTGGTAGATATTCTATCCCCTCGAGCCAATCGAAGTTGCGGTGGAATAGTTCCTGTTTGGGGGCCAGAAGGCCGTTTGGAGGAACTATTTCACCGCAACTTATTTGGTGATGCTTGGGTGGTGGCGGTGCACGGAGTCGTGGTGTGATTTGCGTCGGTGTCCGCGCGGCTCGGTATACTGGTACGGCTCAAACTATGGCGCCGCCCGCAGGCGCGCCGTCCGTCAGATGAGGAGTCGCCCATGACCCAGCCCCTGCCCTGGGAAAAGAACACTGCCGCGCCCGTGCCGCCCGCGCCGGAACCCGTGCCGCTCGATGCGTACACCGCCCCCGCCGCGCCGGAACCCGAGCTCGTTCCGCTCGACATCTACGACGCCCCGGCCCCGGCGCCCAAGCCCGCCAAGCCGCTCGTCGATATCGATAGCCTGAACCCCGCCCAGCGTGAGGCGGTCCTGACTACCGAGGGCCCGCTGCTGGTTCTTGCCGGCGCCGGCTCGGGCAAGACCCGCGTCCTGACCTTCCGCATCGCGCATATGCTTGGCGACCTGGGCGTTAAGCCCTGGCAGGTCCTGGCCATCACGTTTACCAACAAGGCCGCGGCCGAGATGCGCGAGCGTCTGGCAGCGCTCATCCCCAGTGGCACCCGCGGCATGTGGGTGTGCACCTTCCACGCCATGTGCGTGCGCATGCTGCGCGAGGACGCCGACCTGCTGGGCTACACCGGTCAGTTCACCATCTACGATGATGACGACTCAAAGCGCATGGTGCGCGACATTATGCAAGCGCTCGGCATTGAGCAAAAGCAGTTCCCCATCAACATGATTCGCAGCAAGATCAGCTCGGCCAAAAACGCCATGATCGGGCCCGAGGACATGCTCAAGAGCGCCGATAGCCCCAACGACAAAAAGGCCGCGCAGGTCTACCTGGAGCTGGAGCGCCGCCTGCGCGCCGCCAACGCGATGGACTTTGACGACTTACTCGTGCGCACGCTCGAGCTGCTGCGTACCCGCCCCGAGGTGCTCGACAAGTATCAGGAGCGCTTCCGCTACATTAGCGTCGACGAGTATCAGGACACCAACCACGTCCAGTACGAGATCGCCAACCTGCTGGCCGCCAAGTACCAAAACCTTATGGTCGTAGGCGACGACGACCAGTCCATTTACAGCTGGCGCGGTGCCGACATCACCAACATCCTAGATTTCGAGAAGGACTTTAAAAACTGCAAGACCGTCAAGCTGGAGCAGAACTACCGCTCCACGGGTCATATCCTGAGCGCCGCGAACGCCGTGGTGCGCCACAACTCGCAGCGCAAGGACAAGCGCCTGTTTACGGCCGAGGGCGACGGCGAGAAGATCCAGGCTTTCCAGGCGAGCGACGAACGCGACGAGGGCCGCTGGATTGCCGGCGAGATTGAGAAGCTGCATTCCAAGGGCACAAGCTATGACGACATCGCCGTGTTCTACCGCACCAACGCGCAGTCGCGTATCCTCGAAGATATGTTCCTGCGCGCAGGTGTGCCCTACAAGATTGTGGGCGGCACACGATTCTTCGACCGTGCCGAGATCCGCGATGTCATGGCCTACCTCAAGATGATCGTGAACCCGGCAGACGAGATGAGCGTCAAGCGCGTCATCAACACGCCGCGCCGCGGCATCGGCTCCACCTCGATTCAAAAGATTGAGCAGCTGGCGCGCGACAACCGCTGCTCGTTCTTCCAGGCCTGCGAGATCGCGACGGCCGAGACGGGCATGTTTAGCGCCAAGGTGCGCAACGGCCTGTCGAGCTTTGTGGCGCTGGTGCGCGAGGGTCGTCGCATGGACGGCGAGCTCAAGGACGTCGTCGAGATGATCGTCGACAAGACGGGCCTGCTGCAGGCGTTCCGCGCCGAGGGCACTATGGAGTCCGAGAGCCGCGCCGAGAACATCCAGGAATTCCTGGGCGTTGCCGCCGAATTTGAGGAGACGCACGAGGATATCGAGGGCACGCTCGAGAGCTTGGAAGAGCTGCGTGCGGCTGGCGTTGCCGATGTGCCGGCCGGCGCCGAGCCCGAGCCCGTCGTGGTGAGCGCCCCGGCGCCCGAGCCCGGCCCGTCCGCGCCCGCGTCCTCGTTTGAGGCGCTGGTCGGCGCTCGCGATGCCGCTGGCTCCAATCCGCTCGATAGCCTGGCCGCTCCGGCGCTCTCGCCGCAGGATGCCTTGGCCGCCGCCATCGCGGGCAACGCCTATGCCGCGCCGACGGAGCTGCCGGCCGGTGCCGTGCATGCCGACGAGATCGAGCGCACCTACGGTCCGCTCACCTGTAAGGCGCTTCCTGCTCTCATGGAGTGGCTGGCCCTGCGCTCCGACTTGGATTCCCTGGCCGGCGAGACGCATGCCATCACCATGATGACCATCCACTCCGCCAAGGGCCTGGAGTTCCCGGCGGTGTTCGTGGCCGGTATGGAGGAGGGCATCTTCCCGCACGTGCATGACTTTGGCGGCAGCGATGATCCGGGCAAGCTTGAGGAGGAGCGTCGCCTGGCCTACGTCGCCATCACGCGCGCCCGCAAGCGCCTGTTCCTGACGTATGCGGCCACGCGCCGCACCTACGGCTCGACCTCTGCCAATCCGCGCTCGCGCTTCCTCAACGAGATTCCGTTTGAGGATATCGAGTTTAGCGGCATCGGTTCTGCCGGTTTTGAGGGCACGGGCTGGGAGAAGCGCGGCGACCGTCACGGCACCTTTGGCTCGGGCATGGGCTCGGATATGTATGGCGGCAAGGTGTTCGGTTCGCATACGCGCTCGACCGGCGGTTCCGGTTCGCGCGGCGGATCGAGCTTTGACGACTTCTTTGGCGGCAGCACTTATGGCACCGAGCGCCATCGTGGGGTTTCGCCCGACGCCGGCCGCGTTGCCTCGACCTTTGGCTCGGGCGCGCCGCGAGCCAAAAAGCCGTCGTCCAAGGTGTCGCCGACGGTGGAGCGCAAGGTCGATCGCGCCAGTGCATCGCAGGACTTTGCCGCGGGCGATACCGTGAGCCACAAGACCTTTGGCACGGGTACCGTGATCTCGGTCGCCGGAGACATGATCGAGGTCCAATTCGAAAAGACCGGCCAGACCAAAAAGCTGATGAAGGGCTTTGCACCTATAGTGAAACTGACCTAGGCGGCTTTCCCAGGCACGGCACCTCGGCCTTCAATCGTCGGGCATGACCTCAAGGTCTATGCCCTCCTCTTTCAGGCCGATCTGCCGCACCTGGAAAACCCGTACATCCGGCTAGGCGGGCGCGCCGGGGGCTTTGGTCGCCTGCTCGGGCAGTCCTGCGCAAGACGGAGGCCACATTAAGTGGCCTCCTTTGCGTGCGGAACTCGCGATCGATGTTGCCCTATACGCCCGCCCAGGTCCTTGGGTAACGTTGCTTGCGAACGTCGCTCTGCTCGTTCGCTTTTTGGTCTGGAGAGCCGGGTGGGCTGATATATAGATACG
>CAKUCJ010000110.1 GCA_934643435.1 uncultured Collinsella sp. | reverse complement strand
GGTGGCCCCACTTATCCAGGAAGTCCTCGGACTTTTTGATGCGCTCGGGCGTCATGGCCTTCACCTTGCCCGAGGCGATGATCTTCTGACCAAAGAAATGGCCGATCATAAAGTTGCACTGGTCGCCCAGAATGGCTGCGGCCCATGCCGTGGCCAACAGCGCCACGATGTTAAAGCCGCCGTTATGAGCAAAGAAGCCCGAGGCGAACAGCAGCGAGTCGCCGGGAAGGAACGGGAAGAACACCACGCCCGTCTCGATAAAGATAATCAGGAACACACAGCCGTAGGCCATAAGCGGGCCGGCGGCGATCCAGCTGGCAATCGCGGTGCGCGGGTCCTTAAGTAGCTCGGCAATAAAGTTGATGAAACCCATGAAGTAAGACCTCTCAGTTGTGGGCGCGGACACGTCCAAGTTGACCAGTATACGGTTGCGGAGCCCCTCCGTGCGTAACCCCACAAAAGTGTGACCTCATTACCAGCAAGTTTGCATAACTGACACCTGTCACGCAAAGCCATCAAGTTCTCTCTTCCTAATCCCTAGCGAATCGCTATACTTTATTGAATTGCATTGTCGCGGCGCTAAGGGAGGGCAGCCGGTGAGCTTTATCAATACCATTCGCGAGGACATCAAGACCGTCCAGGCGCAGGACCCCGCTGCGCAAAATGCCCTGGTCATCTTTTTGTCTTATCCCGGCCTGCACGCCAAGTGGAACCATGTGCCCGAGCACTGGCTGTGGGAGCACGGCCATCGCTCACTCGCCCGCGTGCTCTCGCAGATAACCCGCCATATCACCGGTGTTGAGATTCACCCTGCCGCGCAAATCGGCAAGCACTTCTTTATCGACCACGCCATGGGCGTCGTCATTGGCGAAACTACCATCGTGGGTGACAACTGCGTCCTCTACCAGGGCGTCACGCTCGGCGGCACCGGCAACGAGACTGGCAAGCGCCACCCCACCCTGGGCAACAACGTCACCGTGGGCACGGGCGCCAAAGTGCTCGGCAACATCCGCATTGGCAATAATGTCAAGATCGGCGGCAACTCGGTCGTCGTCAAAGACGTGCCCGACAACTGCACCGTCGTGGGCGTACCCGGGCGCATCATCAAGCGCAACGGCTGCCGCGTGTTCGAGGAAAACTTCGACGCCAAGCAGCATCGCGAGTACATGCCCGACGATGCCGCCGAGCAAAGCGCCCTTAACCGTCAGGGCATCACCGAGAATGCCCGCCGCGTCAAAGAGCTCGAGCAAGAGGTGGCCGAGCTCAAAGCCCTCGTCGCTAAGCTCGTGGACGAACGCTAGGGCCGCAGGCAACCGCACAACATAAACGTCAACGCAAAAGGCGCGCCAGGGAATCCGTCCCTAGCGCGCCTTCTTTTCGATGTGGCAAAGGGACACCCCCTGCCACCTTATGCGAACTGGCTTAGGTAGAGGTCGGCGTAGGCGCCCTCGGCCGCCAGCAGCTCCTTGTGCGTGCCTTGCTCGATGATGTTGCCGTGATCCATGACCAGAATCAGGTCGGCATCGACGATCGTCGACAGGCGATGCGCGATCACAAAGCTCGTGCGCCCGCGCATGAGCGCGTCCATGGCGCGGCCGATGGCAAGCTCGGTGCGCGTATCCACGCTCGACGTCGCCTCGTCCAGAATGAGGATCGCCGGGTTGTTGAGCAGCACGCGCGCGATGGTCAGCAGCTGGCGCTGCCCCTGGCTGATGCTTTCGGCATCGTTGGCCACACGCGTGTCGTAGCCCCGCGGCATGGTGCGCACAAAGAAGTCGACCTGTGCTGCGCGTGCAGCTGCCACGATCTCGTCGCGTGTCGCATCCGGGCAGCCATAGGCGATGTTCTCGGCAATGGTGCCATCGAACAGCCAGGCGTCCTGCAACACCATGCCAAACTGCTGGCGCAGCTCGCCGCGGTCCATGCGGCTCGTGTCCACGCCATCGAGCGTAATACATCCGCCATCAATCTCGTAAAAGCGCATGAGCAGATTGATGAGCGTGGTCTTGCCCGCGCCCGTAGTTCCCACCACGGCGATCTTCTGGCCCGGCTCGGCGGTAAACGACACGTCGCGCATGAGCGGCTTGTCGGGCGCATAGCCAAAGCGCACGTGCTCAAAGGCGACACGACCCTCAACCTTGCCCGGCAATTTGGCGGCATCGGCCGGCAGCGGGTCGGCGTCCATCTCGGGCTCGTCGAGCAGGTCGAACACGCGCTCGGCGCTCGCCAGCGCGCTCTGCAGCGAGTTAAAGGTAAACGACAGCTGCGTCATGGGCTCGGACGCCTCGTAGATAAACTGGAAGAACGCCTGGAACACGCCGACAGTCATGTGACCGGCGACCAACATGCTGCAGCCCACAAGTGCAATCACGATCTGCGCCAAACGTCCGATAAAGCGCACCGCGGGGCCGACGGCATTGATCATAAAGTCGGCCTTAGTGCTCACGCGTGCCAGCTCCTTCGAGGCCTCGTGCACCTCGGCAGAGCTCTGGCGCTCGCGATTAAACGCACGGATCACCAGGCGGCCCGAGTAGCCCTCCTCGACCGCGCTCGTAATCTTGGAGACCCACTCCTGGCGCTCGCCCGTCACATCGTGCGTGCGGCGCGACACGACCTTCGTCACCAGCAGCGACAACGCCGTAAAGAACAAAAAGACGAGCGTGAGCTGCACGCTGAACACGAACATCACGCTCACAGCGCCCACAACCGTGCCGATCGACACCAGCAGCTGCAGCAATCCGCGCTGCATGCTTTCGGACATCTTGTCCAGGTCGTTGGTCGCGCGGCTGACCACCTCGCCGGGGCGATGCGCGTCAAAGTAGGCGAGCGGCAGACGGTTGAGCTTTTGCGCGATGCGGTTGCGCAGGCGCAGGTTGAGGCGCTCGGCAACGCTCGACATCAAAAAACTCTGAAGCGCGTAGAACGAGGCGGCGGCGGTCCAAATCATAAAGTAGATGAAAATGGTCCTGCCGCAGTTTTCCCAGGTAATGCTGAAGGTGGTGTTGTTGGCAAACGCCAGCTTCATATGCCCCCACAGCTCATCGATAACGTGGGCGCTGTATGCCGGCGCGGCGGTGTTAAAGATGACGTAGAACACGATGCTCGCGAACACGATATAGAAGCGCCAATGGTCGCCGGCAGCCTCGCTCCACAGGCGACGCACCGTCGCCCAGGTGTCGCGGGGCGTCTCGTCCTCGTCCTCTTCATCTACGTCGCGCATACGCTCCGCCTCGGCGCGGGCACGCTCGTCCTCGGCACGCTCGTTTTCCTCGTAGAGCGCCTGGCGGCGGGCCTCGCGCTCAGCAGCGGTCTTGGCGGCGGCGTCCAGGTCGAGCGTCGCGACCTCCCGCTCGGCTGTCGCTGCAACCGCGGCGTCGTCGACGACGCCTTGCTTCTTGAGCTCCTCGGTCATGCTACTCACCTCCCTTCATCTGCGATTCCGCGATAGCGCGGTACACCTCGCAGGTTTCCATCAGCTCGTCGTGTGTGCCCAGGCCCACGACCTCGCCGTCTTTGAGCACCACGATCTGATCGGCATGCAAAATCGTCGAGATACGCTGCGCGATGATGAGCACCGCGGCATCGCACGTCTCGTCCTGCAGCGCATGACGCAGGGCCGCATCGGTCTTAAAGTCCAGGGCCGAAAAACTGTCGTCGAAGATATACAGGTCGGCGCGCTTCATGAGCGCGCGGGCAATCGCCAGGCGCTGGCGCTGGCCACCCGAGAAGTTCGTACCGCCCTGTGCCACCGGCGTATCGAGCCCCTGGGGTTGGTCGAGCACAAACGTGCTCTGGGCAACCTCCAGCGCATGGAGCATGTCGGCCTCGGTCGCGCCCTCGTTGCCAAAGCGCAGGTTGCTCGCCACCGTGCCCGAGAACAGCCATGCCTTCTGCGGCACGTAGGCAATACGCCCGCGGATCTCATCTTGCGAAAGGTCGCGCAGGTCGACACCGTTCAGGCGAATGGCGCCCTTCGTGGCATCGTGGAAGCGGAGCAGCAACTTTGCCACCGTCGATTTGCCCGAGCCCGTCGAGCCCACGATTGCCGTGGTCTGGCCACGGCGGCAGGCGAAGCTCAGGTCGCACAGCATGTCCTCGTCGGCATCGTCAAAGCGGAACGACATGTGGTCGAACACGGCCACCGCGTCGGGCCCATCTGCGGACTCAGGCGCCCCGTTGCCCAGCGTACGCCCGCCGTCCACAATGCTCGGCTCAATCTCCAGCACCTGCTGCGCGCGGTTGAGGCACGCCGCAGCGCGCGGAAGCGTCAGCACCACCATCTGCGCCATCATCACAAAGAACAGGATCAGAAGCGCATATTCCAGCACGGCCGAGATGCTGCCGATTTGCATGGCATGGACGCCCACGCGGTTGCCGCCCACCCACAACACCGCCACCTCGGCGATGTTCATCAAAAAGAAGCTTGAGCTGTCGAGACCCACAAACAGATGGTTAACCTTAATGGCGTTGGTCGCGTAATCGCTAAACACCTCGTCTAGGCGCCGTTCCTCGTGGCGCTCCTTGTTAAACGCGCGAATGACGCGCACGCCCACGATGTTCTCGCGCAGCACCACGTTCATGCGGTCGATAAAGCTCTGCAGGCGCATAAAGATCGGCGCGGCGTTGGCCACGGTAAAGACCGCCGCCACCAGCACGATCGCAACGACCACGCCCAGCAGCGTGCCCATGGCGGGATCGATAAACCAGGCAAAGATGATGCCCGCCACAGCCAAAAACGGCACGGGCAGCACCAGCTGAATCGTCTGCAGAATCGCCTGCTGAATCACGTTGATGTCGTTGAGCGAGCGTGTGATCATCGAACCCGTTCCAAAGCGCTCAAAGTCGCTGGCGGACAGCTCGAGCGACTTGTCGTAGACGGCGTTGCGGATGTCGCAGGCAACGTTGGCCGCCAGGCGGGCCGAAAGATAGCAGCCCAGCACCGCGCCGCCGCTGGCCATGCCGGTTGCGATGAGCATATACAGGCCGTTGCGCAAGATGTAGTCGACGTCGCCCGTCGTGATGCCCGTGTTGACCATGTTCGCCAACATCGTGGGCACCAGCAGCGTGCCGACGTTGTCTATCAACAGCACCAGCAGCGTCACCGCGATCAGACCGCGGTACGGCCTCATAAACCTCATTAAGAGTCGCATGTCTCCCCCTCGCCCTTATCGTCAGCCTCGTTCTCGGCGGCCACCTGCCGCTTAAACGCCTCGCACTCCTCGCTAAGAACATGGGAGAACTTACCGACCAAGCGCATGATCTCGCACTGCTCCCATGGCTCGAGCGCCTCGAATGCCTGTTGCTCGGCTTTTTGCGCCGGCAACGCATAGCGCTCGGC
>CAKUCJ010000109.1 GCA_934643435.1 uncultured Collinsella sp. | reverse complement strand
CTGATCAGGATCGGGTCTTCCATATCCTTAAGCGCGGCGGCCGAGAACAGGCCACCAAAGCCACCGATGCCGCCGATAACCTCGGGGCGGTTGGTGTCCTTGACCATCTGCTTGATCGCGTCAACGGCGCGGCCGCCCTCGGCGGTATCGACGCCGGCGTCCTCATACGTCACATGCTTGCTGTCGCTCATCTGAGCCTTCCTCTCCCACTACCGCTCGCCGCACAAGCGCGAGACGGTACTCATAGTTGCGTTCTTTTCGGCGCGAGCCATAACGCCACGCACCGTCATATCAACAAAACAGCAGGTAAAACCTACCAAAATAAACCTGTCCCTTTTTGGCAGGTTTTAGGCCTCGCCGTGCTCCTCTTCCCAGCTGCGATCGACATATTTCTCGACCACGGCGTCGTCGTCAAAGTGCAGCGGCTTGTCCAAGTTGCGGGGCTTAAAGCCCTCCATGAACTTGTCGCGGCCAAAGCTCTCGGGAATCGCCACGGGGTAGCGGCCGGTAAAGCACGCATCGCAGTAGCCACCCTTGGGCATGACCTTCAACAGGCCCTCGACCGAAAGGAAGGCCAGCGAATCGGCGCCGATGTACTCGCAAATCTCCTCGACCGTCTTGTTGGCGCTGATGAGCTGCGACTGCACGTCGGTATCGATACCGTAGAAGCACGGCCAGATGACCTCGGGCGAGTTGATGCGGATGTGAATCTCCTTGGCACCGGCGTTACGCAGCATCTTAACGAGCTGCACCATGGTGGTGCCGCGCACGATGGAGTCGTCGATGACGACCAGGCGCTTGCCCTCGATGTTGTCGCGCAGCGGGTTGAGCTTCATGCGCACGCCCATGGCGCGCAGCTCCTGCGTGGGCTCGATAAACGTGCGGCCCACGTAGCGGTTCTTGATAAGGCCCTCGCCAAAGGGAATGCCGCTCTCGTGCGAATAGCCCTCCGCGGGCGGCAGGCCGGAGTCGGGCACGCCGATGACCAGATCGGCCTCGACGGGCTCCTCGTGTGCCAGCTGACGGCCCATGTCATAGCGGCAGGCGTAAACGCTCTTGCCGTTCATGATGGAGTCGGGGCGAGCAAAGTAGACCTGCTCAAAGATGCAGTTGGCGGGCTCTTCGGCAGCGGGCACACCCTGCTCGGACACAAGGCCCTCGGCGCTGATGCGCAAAATCTCGCCGGGACGAACATCGCGCACGTACTCGGCGCCCACGATATCGAGCGCGCAGGTCTCGGAAGCAACGACCCAACCGCCGGCGCGCGCCACATGAGCGGATGTGTCGGCCGTGGCGGCATCATCCTGAGACGGCAGCTGCGAAACGGATGCGGCATCGGCCTGATCTAGACCCTCGTCCACGAGCTTGCCCAGCACGAGTGGGCGAATGCCGTGCGGATCGCGGAAGGCGTAGAGCGCCTGCTCGTTAATGAGCGTCATGGCGTAGCCGCCGCGGACGAGCTCCATGGTCTTGCGAATGCCCTCGCGCAGATGACCCGTGCGCTGGGTGAAGTAGCCGATGAGCTTGGTCGCGACCTCGGAATCCGAGTTGGAGAGGAACGGCACGCCCAGCTCGATCAGCTGGCGGCGTAGCTCGTCGGTGTTGACGAGGGTGCCGTTGTGGGCAAGCGCGATGATGACACTATTGATGGTAGAGAGATGCGGCTGCGAGGCTTCCCAGCTCTTGGCGCCGGCGGTACCGTAGCGCACGTGGCCCACGGCCAGCTGACCGGAGAGCGTCGACAGGTCGGCATTTGAGAACACACGGTCGAGCAGGCCCAGGTCCTTGCGAACCATCACCGTGCCGCCGTCGCCCACGGCGATTCCCGCCGATTCCTGGCCGCGATGCTGCAGCGCACGCAAACCAAAGTACGTCAGTCGAGCCACGTCGCGATCGGGTGCCCACACACCAAAAATGCCGCATTCCTCGTGCAGCTGGTCGGAGTCCGGATCATACGTCGACATGGCGTTCACCTGTCCCGCGGCACGCTCGGCCGCGCGGATGGTTTCTTGAGACATGGCATCCCCTCAGAGCCTCGTTATTTGGCGTTACCTGCCTTATTATACGCACGGCAAGACAAGCACTCCCGCGCATGAGCAGCGCTTTTTAAAAGCCCACCGAGCTTATAATCCGTTTTGCGCCCAAACATTTTATTGGGCAACTCATCCCTAAGGGCGGCCTTTTCACAGACTTTCGCGACACCGTATCTCGCCCACCGTTAGGGATTACATTGTTGCAATTGGGACGTTCGTCCTGTCTTTTGGCAGGTCGGCGGCGTATCCTTGTACCTGCAACAAAACGAGAAAGGTACTGTATGGATCGAAACGAGCTCGACCCCAGCGTCCCCAGCGCCACGGAGGTCAAAAAGATCCCGCTCATCATTAAGGTGTATGCCGCCCTGTGCATCCTGTCCGGCGTGGGCACACTCCCGTCGGTCGGCGCCTTCATGTGGCAGGTCATCACCGCGCTTATCAACGGCAACGCCGCCGACAAACTCGGCGACAACATGCTGGTCGCGGTCGGACTCATCGTTGCCGGCATCATGCTCTCTGCGGCCAGCGCCGTCATCTTGATCATCTTTGGCCTGGACCTCATCAAGGACCAGCGCCGCAATGCCGCACGCCTGTCCTATATCCTCATCGCATTTACCGTCGTCGAGCTTTTGGTCGACGTGATGCTCCAGGGTATCGGACTCTTCCTGCTGCGCCCCGCCATTCAGCTCGGCATCCTCGTCGCGCTTTCGGCCACCGTCGACCCCACGCTGCGCCAGGAGCGCGAACTCCAGCGCCGCCTACAGGAGATGCTCGACCGCGACGCCGCAGCCGAGGGCATGCTCGGCCGCGATGAGACCGGCGAGGGATACATCAAGCTCAACTACTTCAACCTGTTCTGGGTATTCTTCGTCTGCTGCATTCTGGGCCTGATCGCCGAGGACATTTGGCACATGACGGTCGATGACCCGGGCGTGTACCAGGATCGCGCCGGCATGTTGTTTGGCCCCTTCAGCCCCATCTACGGATTTGGCGCCGTGCTCATGACCATGGTGCTCAACCGCTTCTACAAAAAGAACCCCCTCATTATTTTCCTGGTGAGCGCCCTGCTCGGCGCAAGCTTTGAGGTGTTCGTGGGTTGGTTTATGCAGACCTCGTTTGGCGTGGTCTCGTGGAGCTACTCGCACATGAAGCTCTTTGGCATGCCCGACCCGCTTGCCGTCCTTACGGGCGGACGCACCTGCACGGGCTTCGCCTGCCTGTGGGGCCTGGGCGGTCTCATTTGGATCAAGCTATTGCTGCCGAGACTGCTTAAGCTCATCAACATGATTCCATGGAAGAGTCGCTACTCGGCCACCGTCATCTTTACCATCATCATGCTGGTCGATGGCGTTATGACGCTGCAGTCGCTCGACTACTGGTACCAGCGCGTCAACGGCACGGAGCCGGATATTCCCGTCGCACAGTTCTATGGCAAGTACTTCGATAACGAGTACATGGAGAACCGTTTCCAGAGCATGACCATGAGCCCCAAGGATGCGACGCGCGTGTAGCGCTACGCGATGCCGAGATTCTCCAACGCATAAGAAAACCCGCTGACAGGCCAATCTGCCAGCGGGTTTTTGCTATTGATGGAATCGAATTGATCGCGAAGCCCTATGCCTCGCGCTCGACCTCGCTCACGCATTCATTTTTAATGGTACCGACGAGCGCCTGCAGGGCATCGACCACGTGTGGGCGAATGTCTCCACCGATGAGTACAAGCATGATGTCATCGCCCACGGAAAGCTCGCCACTTGCCAGCCACACGCGAACATAGCCGATACCGGGCATCGCGCGCGTCACCTCGATAGCAGACCGCACTTTTTCGGCATCGTAATCAAACACCATGCCGCCAACTTTGTGCCCAGGCGCCACGCCGTCGGTCTCGACCCCGCGCACCTCGGACTTAGGCGTCGAGCGCACCACGCCGTTATGCGTCAGATACATGCCGCACCCGGACGCCGAAGCATCGGCCTTGGCCTCACGCAGCCAAGCATCGATAGACGGCATCGTTTTGCCATTCTCGAGCATCATTTCCCCCTTTTGATTGTTCGAGCAGCCGATCTATTCCTCGACCGGCGTGAGCACCATGACGGCTCGCGTGTTGCTGAACGAAAGCGAACGACAGGTCACGAGCGTTACGACCTTGGTCGCCGATGCGGCTCGATCGCTTGCATCACTCGCCACGGCCGAGGCTCCGTCGAGCATCTCGGACAGATAATTCGTAAGCCCGTCGTCACCCTCAAAGTTGGGCGTGCGCGCCTTGGCATACGTGTCCTCGACAACCTTGGTCGCCAGCGGGCGCAGCTTATACGTTGCGTCGCGCGTGATGTAATACACGTACTCGATACTATCGAATGTCGCCTGATCGGTGGTATCCGAAATCGTGTTGAACATTGACCCGTCGTTCATATGGTGGCCGTAGATCGTGGTCTGCTGGTCGACCATGCCCGGTGCGGTGTCATCGCTATCCAGGAAAATGGCTCCGGATGCGTTGGCCGTACCGTCGAACAGCGTGTTGAGGTACTTAGAGTTGTTGTTGGTCTGCACCACGGGATAGTTAATATTGGTTCCCGGCGCATAAATCCAACCCACGATCTCGGGGTTCGTCTGGGCAAGCGCATCAAAGTCGATAATCGGCACGCCGCTGGCATCCTTATCGCTTACATATTGCTTCTCGATCTTCTGATACGAGTCGCTCGCCTGCTTATAGCCAATCTGAGCATTGATAAAGATAGCGGCAGCGGCAACGATCAGACCAATGCCCACAATGATGAGCAGGATGGGGATGATGGAGCGGCGCTTTTTGCGCGGCGGCTCGGCGTAGCCAGACGGCGCACCGCTCGATTGTCTATTCGTCCGAGACTGCTTCTTTGCCGTGCCATATGCCGAGGGGCGATACGCAGCCGGCGTATCCTGACGACGACGCGACGTCGGTGTCACGGGGCGCGGCGCACGCGCCTGTTGAGGAGAGGACGCCCGACCCTGCTGTGGGGCGCGGGCGGCTCCCGACTTGGATGAATCGGGAATCTGAGAAGCCGAGAAACGTTTTTCCTGATAGTCGGACATGACTCTCCTTGCAATTACAACGAAATGGCGCAGCGTTTAGGCGTCAGCCATCTCCTGCTTCATCTTCTCGATAACCTTGCGATATTCGGGGTCGCAAGCGCCCAGAATCTGCGTGGCGTAGATGGCGGCGTTTTTGGCGCCGTTGATGGCGACGCAGGCAACGGGCACGCCGGAGGGCATCTGCACCATCGACAGCAGCGAATCCATGCCGCCCAGGTCGCTCGTCTTCATAGGCACGCCGATAACCGGCAG